>NZ_CALIAA010000055.1 GCF_938040765.1 uncultured Fretibacterium sp. | reverse complement strand
TGATTCAAACCCGCAAGGCTTTTCTTATCTTTATGATGCCCATTTTGGTCGTCGGAGGTATTGTTGGCGGGATGTTCACCCCGACCGAAGGGGCGGGGATTGCGGTCGCATATGCGGCACTCGTCGGATTTTTTGTCACCAAGAAGCTCAAGCTCTCCGCCATCCCCGCGGTGATGTTCCGTGCCGCGGTGGGCTCGTCGGTCGTGGGAGCTCTTATGGCCTTTGCTGCAACGACGACGTTTGTTTTTACGATAGATCTCGTCCCCGTTCGTTTGGCAAACTTTTTGCAGGGGCTTACAAACAGCCCCTCGGTATTTTTGTTCCTGATGATGCTTATCCTGGTTGTAGCCGGTATGTTCATCGAGTCGATCGCTGCCTACATCATGCTGGTTCCCATTTTTGCCCCCATAGCGGCCGCATACGGTATAGACCCCTTGTGGTTCGGGTTCCTCTTCGTACTGAATCTCGTTATCGGTATGATGACCCCGCCGGTTGGGGTGCTGCTTTTTGCCATGTGCGGCATCACGCGTGTTTCCATCGGTGACATGATACGCAACTCGTGGCCTTATATTTTTCTGCAATACGGGATGCTTGTCCTTTGTATATTTTTCCCCTCGCTGTGTCTTTGGCTGCCCAGAGCCCTTGGGTATTGAAAAGAGAAAACTCTTACAAAAAAGACTGAAACGTTTTCAACGTCCGAGTGACGGTAAACCGAAAAGGAGGGAAATGAAAATGAAACGTTTTGTGACGGTCTTTGCGGCTGCGGTCCTGTGTTCGGTCTTTCTGCAGGCGGCGGCCGGCAGCGCGGAGGCGGCCGATCCGAAGACGATGCGCGTGGTGGGCAACTTCTCCACGAACTACAAGCATGTGGAGCTGGAGAAACCTTTCTTCGTAGACCTGCCTCAGTCCGCCGGGCTCGAGTTCCGGACGAGCTACAACACGATGGATGCCGTGAACGTCAAGGCCGAGGATGCGCTGCGTCTGCTGCGGTCCGGGACTTTCGACGTCATGAGTGTCCAGATAGGGATGGCGGCCAGAGACGACCCCTTCCTCGAGGGAATCGACCTCGTCGGGGTATCGACCAACCTGAAGGACCTCCGTACGGCTGTCGACGCCTATCGGGAGGCCCTCGATACTCGGCTTCAGAAGCGCTTCAACGTCAAGATCCTCACGCTCTGGCCCTTTGGCCCTCAGGTCTTTTTCAGCAACAAGCCCATCAAGGGCGTGGAGGACTTCAAGGGGCTGAAGATTCGGAGCTTCACGCCGTCGATGGCGAAGCTCATCGAGTACTTCGGGGCCATCCCGGTGACGCTCTCCTTCTCCGAGGTGTACCCCGCGCTTCAAAGAGGGGTCGTGGATTGCGGCGTGACCTCGGCGGCCTCGGGCAATACGGGCAAGTGGCCCGAGGTGACCACTCACCTGTTCCCCCTGGCCGTCTCCGGCTCGGTACAGGGGCATTTCATCAACCTCGACTACTGGAACAAGTTTTCTCCGGAGTCCCAGGAGAAATTGATGAAGGAGTTCCAGCGTCTGGAGGCCCTGATGTGGGAGTTCACCGAGAGGGCCAACAGTTTTGCGGTCAACTGCAATGTCGGTCAGGAGCCGTGCCAGGACAACACGAAGTTCAATATGACCCTGGTTCCGGTATCCGACAGGGATAAGGAGCTGCTGAACGCCGCGGTGACGGAGACGGTGCTCCCCCTGTGGGCGGAATCCTGCCGCAAGGTCTATCCCGAGGGCGTGGAGATCTGGAACGAGACGGTCGGTAAGGTGCGAGGGTTTCGTATCCAATGAACAATCCGATTTCAAAGGCGCTCGAGCCTCTGGGACGTCTGATCGCCGTCGTTTCCGGCTACGTTCTCCTGGGATTGGCCTTTGCCATGTCGGTTGAGATCGTGGGACGCAAGCTGTTCGCCTTCTCCTTCCAGGGCATCGATGATATCGGCGGATACGTCCTTGCCATCATTGCCGTCGCGGGGGCCGGCTGCGGTGTCATCGCCAAGACCCATGTCCGTATCGATATCTTTCTCGTCCGACTTCCCAGAGGGCTGCAGCGTTTTCTGAACATGCTCGCGATGATCGCCATGGCGGGCTTCGCCTGCTTTTCGACCTGGCGGGGGGCGCGCGTCCTGGAGGAGTCGGTCGAGTTCGGCAGCCGTGCGGTCAACCCCCTCCAGACCCCCCTGTGGATTCCCCAGGCGATATGGCTTTTGGGCCTGGGCTTTTTCTCCGCGGTCTCCTGCGCCTATGCCGTCCACGCGGTCAAACTGTTCTTTTCGGGGTCCAACGCACTGAACGATTTCTACGGCCCCGTATCCGTCAACAAGGACCTGGAGGAGGAGCTTCAGGCCCTCGAGGAGCGCAGGGAGGAGGGGATGGAACTGTGATAGACGTCTCGATCGCGGCGGCGGGGTTCTGCCTGCTCATCCTGATGATGGCTCTGGGGTTCCATGTGGCCGTCGCCATGTTCGCCATCAGCATCGCGGGAGCCGTGGGCTATCTGGGGGTACCGGCTGCGTTGGAGTATGGGACGCAGCTTTGGGGGGCGGGAAACAACTTTGTCCTCACGGCCATCCCGCTTTTTGTCCTGTTGGGAGAGATCCTGGTTCGGGGGGGCTTCACCGACAAGATGTACCGCTCCCTGGCCGACTGGCTCTACTGGCTTCCCGGCGGGTTGCTGCACACGAACATCGTCGCCTCCGGAATGCTGGCCGCCGTCTCCGGCTCCTCCGTCGCCACCGCCGCAACCATCGGCACCATCGCCATTCCCGCCCTGGAACATCGAAAATACGACCAGAGGATGGTCCTGGGCAGCATCGCGGCCGGGGCGACCCTGGGCATCCTCATTCCCCCATCGATCAACCTGATCCTGTACGGGGCCATGACGGGCAACTCGGTGGGCAAGCTCTATCTGGCGGGAATCATCCCGGGAATCCTGCTCGCCCTGCTCTTTATGGGGGTCATCGTGGTCTGGGGACTGCGCAGCCCCGGTATGGGCAGTGAGGCCGAGACGGTCGACCCGCTGGGGGTTCGACTCCGGCGCCTGAAGGACCTCCTTCCGCCTGTGGTGATCTTTACGCTGGTCATGGGCAGCATTTATCTCGGTTGGGCCACTCCCACAGAGTCGGCCGCTTTGGCGGTCGTCGGGGCCTTCGCCTTGACCGCTCTGGCCGGGAGATTGAGTTTCAAGATGCTGCACGAGTGTTTCGAGAGAACGATCCTGATAACGGCCATGATCCTTCTCATCACCTCGGCCGCGTTCTACCTGACGTTTGTCCTGGGGCTGATGGGGGTCCCCGAGATCATGGCGGATTTTGTCACGCGCCTGAACGCTTCGCCCTCCTCGCTGATTTTGGCGTTGACCATTTTTTATCTCATCCTGGGATGCTTCTTCGATGCCCTGGCAATGATCGTCGGGACCATACCCATCGTCTATCCCATGACGATGGCTGTCGGGATAGACCCCATCTGGTTCGGCATCTTTCTCGTATTGATGGCCGAACTGGCCCTGATCACGCCCCCCATGGGCATGAATCTGTATGTCGTACAGGGAGTGCGAAAGGAGGGGTCCATCTCCACCGTCATCGTCGGGACCCTGCCCTTCCTTATGGTGATGCTGCTCTTTGTCTTCCTGGTCTTCGCTTTTCCCTTCCTGGTCACGTGGCTCCCCGAGGTCGCGTTCTGAGACCTCTCCGCTGAGATTCGGGAAGGCTTCATCCATGATGCTCAAGGCAGGTAAAGAACCATGATCGAGAGACAAGTTTCCTGTACGGTCGTCAATGGCCTCGTCGCGGCCCCGTCGGGGCTCGTCGAGGCCGACATCGGCATCGCGGACGGCAAAATCGCGGCCCTGGCCGCCGGAGGGACGCTCGACGCGGGAGAGCGCGTCATCGACGCGGCCGGGATGCTGGTCCTGCCCGCCGTGGTCGATATGCACGTTCACTTCAACGACCCGGGGTTCCCCGACCGCGAGGACTTTGCCCATGGCACCGCCGCGGCCGCGGCCGGCGGGGTCGGTACGGTCGTGGACATGCCGCTCTCCGGGGCCCCGGCCGTGACCTCGGTGGAGAGCCTGGAGCTCAAGAAACGCGCCGCCGCGGAGCGCGCGGTGGTGGACTATGCCCTGTGGGGCGGCCTCGTGGACGACAATGTCGCGGAGCTGCAAGCGATGCGCGAAAGGGGCGCCATTGCCTTCAAGGCGTTCACCTGCTTTGCGGGCAGCGACTTCCCCTATGCCCGCCCGGACGTGCTCTTCCGCGGGCTGGCCGAGGCGGAGAAACACGACCTCCTGGTGGGGGTTCACTGCGAGGACGAGGCGCTGACGTCGTCCCTCGAGCGGGCGGCCCGGTCCGCCGGGCGCACGGGGGTGCGGGATTTCCTGGGGGCCCACGCCCCCGTCACGGAGCTCCTGGCCGTCGACATGGTGTTGGAGATGGCCCGTTCCACGGGGGCGCGCGTTCATATCTGCCACGCCACGCTGCCCGAGGTGATCGATCGGGTATCGCGGGCCCGGAGGGAGGCGCGGGTGACGGTGGAGACCTGCCCGCACTACCTGATCTTCTCCGAGGACGACCTGGAGCGGCTGGGGGGCGTCCTGAAGTGCACGCCCCCCGTGCGGACGCGGGAGACCGTCGAGGCCCTTTGGGATTGTGTCCGGAGCGGTTCGGTGGACGTGATCTCCTCGGATCACTCGCCCTCGACCGTCGCGCAGAAGAATCCGGCGAGCGGGAGCTTCTGGGACATGTGGGGCGGGGCCCAGGGCGTACAGACCATGCTGCCCGCGCTCTTCACCCATGGGGTGAGGCGGCGGGGCCTGAGCGTGGAGATGCTGGTTCGGCTGGTCTCCGAGAACCCGGCTCGCCTGATGGGGCTCTACCCCCGCAAGGGGGTCATCAGGATCGGGAGCGATGCCGACCTGACGATCCTGGACCCCTCCGCGCGCTGGACGCTCGCTCCCGAGATGCTGCTTCATAAAAACAAGCACAGCCCCTATATGGGGATGGAGTTCGAGGGGCGCGTGACCGCGACGCTGGTGCGCGGCGCGGTCGTCTTCGATGGCCGAGGGATAACGGCGGACCCCGGAAGCGGAAGGCTTCTGCGAGGCAGTTTCTGAACCGGGCGAATGTCCCCGAATCGGAAATTTTCGAACTGGAGTCCCAATATGGAATTGAGGACCCTTTGGGCGACAGTCGCGCAGATTCGCGCGCTCACGGCGGCAGGCTGTGAGATTGGGAGCTGATGACTTTGGATGGAAAAAGGAAACACGCGGATCTCGTCCTGAAGAGGGGCACCGTGATCACGATGGACCCGGAGCGGCGCATTCTGGAGAACGCCTCCGTGGCCATGGAGGGGACGCGGATTGCGGCAGTGGGCCCAGCGGAGGATATCGAGGCGTCCTACAGCGCCGATCGGGAGATCGACTGCCTTCACAAGGCGATCCTGCCGGGCCTGATCGATGTGCACGGACACGCGGGGCACGCCCTGCTCAAGACGATCGGTTCGGATACGCGCAGTCACTGGATGCACATCGCCACACCCACATACCACCATTACACGACGGATGAGTTCTGGTACGTCGAGGCTCGTCTGGCGGCCCTGGAGCGCCTGAAGATGGGGGTGACCTGCGGGCTCAGCGTCATCAGCTCGGCCCAGCGCAGCGACGACCCGGTATTCGGGAACAACAACGCGCGGGGCTATGCCGACGTGGGGATCCGAGGGGTCGTGGCCGTCGGGCCCTGCAATCCGCCGTTTCCGCGCAAGTTCAGCCGCTGGAAGAACGGCGTCCGCCATGAGGTGGAGGTGTCCTTCGAGGGCATGATGGAGGGGGCCGAGGCCGTCATCGAGGCGTGGAACGGAGGAGCCGACGGGCGCATCCGGGTGTTTATCGCGCCCTTCGTCCTGCTGACGTCGATCTTCGGTTCCGGCCCCTCGGCGCCGGATGTCGCCGTGGCGTTGTCGGACCATGACCGGCTGATGATGCGCCGGGTCCGGGAGGTCGCGGCCAAGCACAAGGTGCGCATCCACACGGAGGCGTTCGGCGGGATGATCCGGCTCGCCCATCGGTGCGAGTATGCGCTCCTGGGGCCGGACGTGCATATCCAGCACTGCACGGGCATCTCCTTCGAGGAGGCCATGATCCTGGCGGAGACGGGGACGCACGTGGCCAGCGCGCCCGGTTACGGTCAGGTCAACGGGCGCTGCCCGATCCCCGAACTGCTCGGTCTGGGCGCCAACGTCGCGATTACGACGGACGGGAACTCTCCTTCCACGCCGTTCGACCTCCTTCGGTCCGCACGGCAGACCCAGCTGATCCAGCGCATGCTCTGCCACGATCCCTTCCTGCTGCCGAACGGCAAGACGCTCGAGATGATCACGATCGACGCCGCGAAGGCACTGGGCTGGGAGGACGAGATCGGTTCCCTCGAGCCGGGCAAGCAGGCGGATATCGCCGTGATGAACCTCTGGCAGCCGCACCTGGTCCCCAACATCATGCCGGTGCACCGCGTGATCTGCGAGGCGGTGGGGCACGATTTCGAGACCGTCGTCGTCGCCGGGCGCGTACTGATGGAGGGACGCCGCGTCCTGTCCGTGGACGAGGACGAGGTGCTGAGGGAGGGCGAGGCGGAGGCCCGCCGCCTGATCGAGCGCGCCGGGCTGGAGCGGCACATGGCGCTGCCGGGCACCTTCTGGGGGCACACGCAGGGCTGGCTGGACGAGCAGCGGGTGGATTACGATTCGCTGCCATGCCGTCCATAGGGAAAGGAGCGTTTTTCGAAATTGAGGACGAAACTGAGCGCAAAGTATGTCGTGGCGTTCGACGGATCGCGGCACGTCCTGCTGCGGGACGGGCAGGTGGTGTTCGAGGGAAACACGATCGTCTTCGTCGGCCGTGAATACCCGGGGCGCTGCGACGAGGAGCTGGATTGCGGCAACGCCATCCTCAGCCCCGGCTTCGTGGACCTGGACTCCCTGGGCGACATCGACCACGGCCTGATCCACTGCGAGGCTCCGGCCGCGATCCAGAGCCACCTGCTCTGGAGCCGTGCGTATTACGAGAGGGGCAGCCGCGAGATCATGTCTGCGGAGGAGGAGGCGTTCAAGTCCCTTTACGCTTACGTCCAGCTGATCCGGCACGGGATCACGACGTCCATGCCCATCACCTCGGTGTACTACAAGCGCTGGGCGGAGACTCTGGAGGAGATCGAGGCCGCGGCCCATCACGCGGGGCACCTGGGGTTGAGGGTCTACCTCGGGCCCAGTTACCAGTCCGGCGCGAGGGTCGTCAACCCCGACGGCTCCGGAGAGGTGCTCTTCAAGGACGACGAGGGGCGCCTGGGGCTGGAGCGGGCCATCCGTTTCATCAAAGAGTTCGATGGATCCTACGGCGGGCTGGTCCGCGGCGTCCTGGTGCCGGAGCGCATCGAGACCCAGACGGAGGAGAACCTGCTGGCGACGAAGGCGGCCGCCGATAAGCTCGGGTGCCGCGTGCGCCTGCATGCGGCTCAGGGCTCGTTCGAGTACACGTGGGTCCGAAAGCACCAGGGGATCACGCCGCTTCAGTACCTGGATAAAATCGGCTTCCTGGGGCAGACGACCCTGATCCCCCACGCTATGTACGTGCCGGGGTACAGCGCTATTCACGATGCGCCCACGGGCAACGACGTCGAGCTTCTGGCCCGTACGGGCACGACCGTCATCCACTGCCCGCTGGTCTACGCATCCTCCGGCGTCGCGCTCGAGTCGTTCGGGCGCTACCGGAAGGCCGGGGTCAACATGGCGATGGGGACGGACACCTTTCCGCCGGACATGCTGGCGAACATCCGCATCGGAAGCTACATGGCCCGGCACGTGGACCGATCCCTGGAGGGCAATACCTACGCGGACTTCTTCGAGGCGGCGACGCTGGGAGGCGCGCGTGCGCTGGGCCGCGAGGACCTGGGGCGCATCGCGGTAGGGGCCCGCGCGGATATGATCGTCCTCGACCTCGATGGACTGGACGTGGGCACGATCGACGATCCGCTGCGGACCATCGTCAACTCCGGGACGTCTCGGGAGGTGCGCCATTCGATCATCGACGGCCGATTCGTGATGCGCGACCGCGTCATCCCGGGGATCGACGAGGCGGCCCTCCGCGACCAGGCGCAGGCCTACTACGAGAAGATGCGCATGGGCTACTGGGAGCGAAGCGACGGCTCCCTGTCCCCGGCGGAGCTGTTCCCGGGATCGTTCCCGGAGGCCGGCCGGGACCTCTGAGGCGCACCGCATCTTCGAGAGGCGAAAGCTGTGGAGGACGGCACGGGGTCCGCGCCGTCCTCCGCCTTTTCGGGGGATTCGGCCTCGCATACCGGCGGCGTGCCGCTCCCCGCGGACGGAACGCTGTGCTAGAATGAGCTTTCGGGTTCACCTCAGGTTCACCTCGGAAAGGGGAAACACGATGACACGGGAGCTGTCTCTCGGGGTTGCGGGGTTGTCGAAGGTTTACAGAAACTTTCTCAGGAAGGAGACGGAGGCGCTCCGGGACATCGACATCGAGGTCCCCAGGGGGGAGTTCGTCTCCATCATCGGCCCGTCCGGATGCGGCAAGTCCACGCTGCTTCGCCTGATCTCCGGCCTGGAGCGGCCGACGTCGGGGGAGGTGCGGTTCGGCCCGGGGTACGGACGCGGGGACATCGGCTTCGTCTTCCAGAGCGCGGTGCTCCTTCCCTGGAAGACCGTCTTCGAGAACATCGCCTTTCCCCTCAAGATCAAAAAAATCCCCCTGGAGGAGAATCGGGAGCACCTCGATGCCCTGATCGAACTGGTCGGGCTCTCGGACTTCAGAAACGCCCTGCCTCACGAGCTCTCCGGGGGGATGAAGCAGCGGGTCTCCATCGCCCGCGCGCTCTCCTGCAGCCCGCCCCTCCTGTTGATGGACGAGCCCTTCGGGGCTCTGGACGCCATCACGCGGGACACCATGAACATGGAGCTGCTCCGCATCTGGAGCGACACCCAAAAGACGGTCCTTTTCGTCACGCACGGCATCGACGAGGCCGTGTTCCTGTCCGATCGGGTTCTTGTCCTCTCCCCGCGCCCCGGCACGGTCCGGAAGGTCCTGACCGTGGACCTCCCGCGTCCCCGGACCCAGGAGATGCGCCTGCTTCCCATCTTCAACGAGTACTGCCGCGCCCTGCGGGAGGTCATAGGATGACCCCGACCCGCTGGAGGCGCGCGGCCGAGTACGGGCTGTCGTTCGCCCTGTTCCTGGGGATCTGGAAGGGGTACGTCGCGGCATACGACGTCCCGGCCTTCATCCTGCCCTCCCCGGAGGAGACGTTTCTCTGCCTCGTCCGGCTCTTCAAGGGGGAGATATACTTTCACCTGGCCGTCACAACGGGGGAGATCGTCTCGGGGTTCCTTCTCGGGAGCGTTCTGGGCTTCCTGTTCGGCTATCCCCTGGCCAGGAGCGCGCTGCTCCGCAAGGCCCTGATGCCCTACGTCCTCTTCGCCCAGACGGCCCCCAAAATAGCGCTCATACCGCTCTTCGTGTTGTGGTTCGGGCTGGGCTGGGCCTCCAAGCTGATCCTGATCGTGTCCATGGTCTTCTTCCCGGTCATGGCGTCCGTGATCCTGGGGATGCAGTCCGTGGACCGCGGGATGCGCGACCTGATGCGCGTCCTCCGGGCCTCGCGGCTGCAGACGTTCTGGGAGGTGGAGCTGCCCTCGTCCCTGCCGCCGATCTTCGCGGGGCTGAAGGTGGGGATCGTCCAAGCCGTGATCGGGGCGATCGTGGCCGAGTGGATCTCGAGCAAATCGGGGCTGGGCTACCTGCTGACCTATGCCTCGGCGCTGAGCGACACGCCGCTCCTCGTCGCCGCCATCATCGTGACCTCCTCCCTGGGAGTCCTCCTCTACGAGGTGCTGGACGTCGTGGAGGGGCGGCTTCTCGGCTGGCACGAGTCGAAGCGCGACGCCCATGCCGTCCTGAGGGAGGCCGCGCCGTGAGCCGCTACACCAGCGCGTCCGATCCCCGCTACGACGGACGCCTCCCTCACCTGCGCTGTCTGGCCTCCGAGGTGGCGCCGATCGTCCTGCTGCCGGGGGACCCCGCCAGGGTGGGGCGGATAGGGGAGGGGCTGCGGGATTTCCGCATCGTCTCGGACAACCGGGAGTTCCTCGTCGGGCGGGGGACGTTCGATGAGGTTCCCGTAACGGTCTGTTCCACGGGAATCGGCGCGCCCTCGACCGAGATCGCGGTCGTGGAGCTGATCCGTTCCGGGGCCAGGGCCCTGATCCGGGTCGGGGGATGCGGGGCGCTGCGCGCCGGCATCGAGTGCGGCGATCTGATCCTCAACTCGGGCATGGTGCGCCTGGGAGGGGCGTCGATCCACTACGCGCGCCCGGAGTACCCCGCGGTCGCATCCTTCGACGTCCTGGAGTGCCTGCGCGATGCGTGCCGCGAGCAGGGGGCGAGGTGGCATGTCGGCATCGGGGCCTCCGTGGGGAGCTTCTACCGCGGACAGGGGCGCGCCGGGCCCTCCGCCCGGCCGGACGACGACGCCCTGTATCGGGAGATGCTCGGCCTCGGGGTGCTGAACATGGAGATGGAGGCCGAGACGGTCCTGACCCTCGGCTCCCTGTACGGGGTCCATGCGGGCAGCATCGTCGCCGTGCACTGCAACCGCGTCACGAATCGCTGGCTGGTGGACGACGGGGAGTCGCAGGGGCGCCTGTGCCGGGTTGCGCTCTCGGGGGCCCGCCGTCTGTACGAAAGATTGAGGCTCGAGGAGCCGGAAGCGATGAAAATGGGAAAGGACGTGTGTGGAAATGATTAGGAAGCTGTTTTTGGGTGCGCTGGTGCTGCTGGGGAGCGCCGTGTTCGGCCGGGGGGCGGAGGCCGCCGACCTGCGCAAGGTGTCCATCCAGATCGACGGGGCGGCCGTCCCCTATTACGCGCCGCTCTATCTGGCGCAGGAGAAGGGGTATTTCGCCGAGCAGGGACTCGACGTGGAGTTCTACTATTCCGCGGGGGCGGATATCGTCAAGAACGTGGGCGTGGGCAACGTGGAGTTCGGCTTTCCCAACGCGGATTCGGTCATCGTGGGCCGAGGGGCCGGGATCCCCGTCAAGGTGGTCCATACGACCTATCAGCATGGGTTGGGCGCGACGATCTTCAAGCGGTCGAGCGGGATCTCCGGACCGGCCGATCTCAAGGGGAAGAAGGTTGCGGTCACCAGCCTGGCGAGCCCGAACTACATTCAGCTCCAGGTCATGCTCAAGGAGGCCGGCCTCGCCGTCTCGGACCTCGACCTGGAGGTCATCGGCACGGGAGCCATCGTGGGCGCCCTTGCCGACGGACAGGTGGACGCCATCGTATTCTCCATGCTGAGGACCGTGGAGCTGCGCAATCAGGGGGTGGATGTGGACGAGATCCGGTCCGACACCTTCCTGCCCTCGCACGGAAACGTCCTGATCGCGGGGGAGAAGCTGCTGAAGGACGAGCCCGAGCTGGTGGAAAAGTTCGTCTCGGCCCTCGACAGGTCCCTGGATTACATCATCGGCGGGCACAGCCGCGAGGCCGTCGAGCTCTCCGTGAGCAAATACGCGCCGAGCTTCGGCGACCGCGTCGACGTCGTGACGAGGATCCTGGACGAGATCTTCATCCCCTACCTCTGGACCAGCGACTACACGAAGGCGCACGGGTTGGGGGCCTCCGACGCGGAGCGCTGGGGACGGTCCATCGCCATCCTGAAGGAGTACGGCGTGCTGAAAACGGCTCCATCGGCGGAGGACCTGCTTTACGTGAGGCCCTAGGGGCGGGAGACGGTCCGCATGCGCCGAGCTCTGCTGAACTGGCTGCCCCCCGCGGCCGTGTTCCCCCTGCTGATCTGGGGGTGGAAGGCCTACATCGCGGCCTTCGACGTTCCGCCGAACCTGCTGCCGCAGCCGGAGGACGTTCTGAAGCACCTGGTCTTCCACTTCACGCGGGGGGACATGCTGCGGCACGTGGGCGTGACGCTTCACGAGGTTTTCGTGGGCGTCCTGATCGGGGCAGCGGCCGGGGTTGCCGCCGGGTATTGGGTCGCGAGGTCCCGTCTTCTGGAGCGCCTGGTGATGCCCTTTGTCCTGATCGTGCAGACGGCTCCCAAGATCTCGATCGCGCCGCTCCTGATCCTCTGGTTCGGCCTCGGCATCGAGTCGAAGGTGGCGCTGGTGGTCCTGGTGGTATTCTTCCCCATTATGGTCAACGAGGTGGCCGCGATCCGGGACATCGACGCCGACCTGCACCAGCTCCTCTCGGTCCTGGGGGCCACGGCCTGGCAGCGCTTCGCCTATCTGGAGTTCCCCGCGTCCCTCTCCTGGCTGCTCTCGGGGATGAAGGTGGCCGTCACGCAGGCCGTCATCGGGGCGGTCGTCGGCGAGATGATCGGCAGCAAGGCGGGGATGGGCTTCCTTCTGATGCTGGGGAACGAGACCAGCGACATCAACCTGATCCTGGCCTCCGTCATCGTGTTGAGCCTGATCGGACTGCTGCTCTACCTCCTGGTCGCCTTTGCCGAACGCCGTCTGGTCGCCTGGCGGGAACCGGAGGCGGAACCCGTATAGGGCAAGCCGCCGTCTGATGGGCGCGGTTCCTCCGTCACCCGCTGTCGGGAGGGCCGATTCTATGAGGGCGTGTAGAAGCGATACGTGTTGCGTCCCGAGTTCTTCGCCTGGTACAGGGCGCTGTCGGCGCGCTTCAGCAGGACCAGGAGCTCGTCCCCGTCCTGAGGATAGACGGCGATGCCCATACTGGCGTGTATCTGGTAGCACGTATTCTCGAGACAGGTCGGGGCCTCCAGGGAGGCCCGTATCCTCTGGATGGCGGCGGCATATTTGTGGGGATCGGGGTCGCAGGTCAGGAGCAGCGCGAACTCGTCGCCGCCCACACGGGCGGCGATGTCGCTGGTGCGGATGCTCGCGCGGAGGCGGCCGGCGAACTCCTGGAGCAGCAGGTCCCCCGCGTGGTGTCCCAGGGTGTCGTTGACGTCCTTGAAATGGTCCAGGTCCGCCATGACGACCAGGACGGCCTTGCCCGTGCGCTTGGCGCTGGCCATCATCTGAAGAAGGTGCTGGTGGAAGAGCGGCCTGCTGGGAAGCCCGGTGAGGACGTCGTGGGTGGCGCGGTACTTGAAATCGTCCTCCCGCTCCTTGCGGCTGTGAATATCCCTGAGGATGCCCAGGGTGCGGGCGACCCTTCCCTCCGCGTCCCGGAATACCTGCCCGCGGCACTGACGCCAGCGGTAGACGCCGTCCGCGCAGAGCAGGCGGAAGACGACGTCGTAGGTTCCCTTGATGTAGGTCCGCTGCAGAATATCCTTCAGGATATGCCGGGCCTTGACGTCCTCGGGATGGATGAACTTGATCCAGCGCTTCACGGGGGGAAGCTCCTTCAGGGATGTGCGCTGCATCTCGGCGAGCCCGGAGGAGCAGAAGGTCCTCTCCCATGTGCCCGGAAAAAACTCGAACACCCCATCCCTGCTGCATTCAAGGACAAGGCGCCACCGCTCCTCCTCGGCCTTCAAACGTTCAACCGTACGGGCGGACTTCTCCGCCGTCCGGTTGAGCATCTCCGCCAGCCCGCCCGAGGGCTCCGTGCTCGGGCGGACGTTTTCCCCGGCTGTGCGGTCCATCAGCTCCATCGCATGTTTCAGGTCCATCCGGAGCATATCGAGCAGGACGCCGAGGAATCCTTCGGCGTCGATCCTGCCGTCGAGATCGCCCTCATGCATTCTCTTGAGCGTGGTGCGGACCTGAAGCAGGGCGTCCCTGAGGGCAAGAGCCCTGTCGTCCCCCTCCAGAGCGGCCGGGAGGGCCGTCCTGGGGTCGGACTGGAACGCCAACCCGTGAAAGTAGGTCAGGACTTCGTCGAGTTCCGAGGGATCCTGCTCTTGGGTGGAGCCGTTCCTGAGTATGGCGCTTACCTCCTTTGCCGGTTCGGCCTCCCGAGTGCGGATGGCGTTAGGGGGGGGCCGGCCCGCATGTCCGCAGGCCGGCGAAACTTCATGAGAACTCCGGGAAAATGATATCACAAAAGATAGCCGCTTCGCCCCCAAGGTCCCCATAGATGGAGGCGGAGGAGTAGAATAACGGAAAAGGCCGGGCCTGAGAGCGTGTTGCCCGGGCAGATCCGTCCGAGAGGGCATCCGAAGGGGGAGGAGAACACGATGCGTTCCCTGCGACAGGACGCGCTGAAGATCGTTCACGAGGCCATCCGAAGGGTGTTGCCGGAGAGCGCCGTGAAGGAGGCCCTGGCGGGCGAGGCCTTCTCCGGGCGCCGGGGGAAGGGCAGGGTCGTCGTCGCCGCGATCGGCAAGGCCGCGTGGCGCATGGCGAGGGCTGCGGCGGACTTCCTGGGACCGGACCTCTCGGGCGGGGCGGTCGTCACGAAGTATGGGCACTCGATGGGCCCGATCGATGGGCTGGAGATCTTCGAGGCGGGACACCCCCTCCCGGACGGGAACACCCTGAGGGGGACGGAGGCGCTCCTGCGGAAGGTCCGGGGGCTCGGCCCCGACGATACCGTGCTCTTCCTCGTCTCGGGGGGCGGCTCGGCGCTCTTCGAGCGCCCGATGGACGGCGTGACGCTGGACGACCTCGTCGCCGTGACGGACCAGCTCCTGGCCTGCGGGGCCGACATCGTGGAGGTCAACCGGATCCGCAAGCGCCTCTCCTCGGTCAAGGGCGGGCGTTTTGCGCAGATGGCCGCGCCCGCGCACGTCCACGCCGTGGTGCTCTCCGACGTGCTGGGCGACCGGCTGGACAGCATCGCGTCCGGCCCGGCCTGGCCGGACGCCGATACGGCGGAGGAGGTCCTGGCGACCGTGCGGAAGTACGGCATCTCGCTTCGCCCCGGGTTGGAGGAGCTCCTGAGGCTGGAGACCCCGAAGCGCCTCGGCAACGTCACGGCCGTGGTCACGGGGAGCGTGGGCGCGCTTTGCTCGGCCGCGGAGGACGCGGCCCGAGGCTTGGGCTATACGCCGCTCGTCCTGACCACGACCCTGGACTGCGAGGCGCGCGGGGCGGGCGCGTTTCTGGCCGCTCTGGCGCGCGAGGTGCGGGCCTCGGGACGCCCTGTCGAGGCGCCCTGCGCCCTGATCCTGGGCGGGGAGACGGTGGTCCGCCTCACTGGAAGGGGCAGGGGAGGGCGCAATCAGGAGCTGGCGCTGTCGGCCGCGCGGGGCATTGCGGGGTTGGACAATACGGTCGTCGCCTCCGTAGGCTCGGACGGCACGGACGGGCCAACCGACGCGGCCGGCGGGATCGTGGACGGGGGCACGGCGGAGCTGCTGCGGGGGCGCGGGATCGACATCGAGAGGGTCCTGGCGGACAACGATTCGTACACGGCGCTGTCGGCAGCGGACTCCCTCGTGGTCACGGGCCCGACGGGGACGAACGTCAACGACCTGGCGCTGGCGCTCTGCGGCGCCTGATCCGTCCTGGGCCGGCAGCCGAGGGCCTCGCGGCCTTCGCGGAGGCGCCGGTGCGCCGAAAACCGCCGGGAAGCTGGAGCCGCTGCTTAAAACTCGGGCGATGCTGATAGAATAAAGGCGGGATGTGTTCGGCGCGGGACGCCGTTCCCGGGCCCTGACCCGGAATCCCGATCCGGAATTTGGAAGGGAGAGCTTTTTCGAGATGCGATATGTTCATTCCGCAATCCTGGGCTTCCTGCTGTTTTTGGTCTCCCTCGCCCCCTGCGCTCCCTCCGCCCCGGCCAGTGCCGTCACGGTCGAGCCGGACGTGGAGGTGCATCGGGTGGTGGGGGCGCTCTATGCGCTGTCCGCGGCCATGAACCTCTATCACGCGGAGCCTGGGGCCATTCCGTCGCCCGAACAGCTGGGGCGCTTCTTTCAGAGGGATACCCTGCCGTCCGGCTGGCCCGGGGTCGTCCGCGTCGCATCGTACGAAGGGGCCTGGTGGGTGGGTGTGGCCGTGGACCCCTATTCGCCCGCCCGCAAGTTTCTGAGGGCGAATGCCTCCGAGCTGGGCGTCCTGGACGCCCCGGGCGGAGCCCCCTGGA
>NZ_CALIAA010000054.1 GCF_938040765.1 uncultured Fretibacterium sp. | reverse complement strand
GACCCCATCCGCTTCTCCAGCCCCAGATGCTCGGCGGCTCGTCCTTGGCCTTTCGGGTGTTAACCGGGTTGTCCATCGGCATAATCCCGAATTTGATCTCGAATTTCCTTTGTGCTCCAGGGCTAACTCTTGGAGCGTGTCTTTGTGCTTTCGAGGAGTGGAAGATTATCCCTTGTTTTCGATCTCTTGAAGTAATATAACGTTCTCGCTCCAGGAAGGAAACGAACCAAGGAGGGATTTCGATGTCAGAGAGGGAGGAGCTCATTCTCAATCCGATTCCGAAAGATGAACGTACCGGTTGGAAGGCTCCATTGTTCAATATCCTGGGATGCAACGTGGCCATTTCGGAATTGATGGTGGGAGGGGCTTTGATCGCGGGGTTGTCCCTGAGGGACTTGATTGGCGTTTCCATTGCGGGAAACCTTCTCCTGGTTCTGATTTTATGCCTGCAGGGTTATATGGGATGCAGGGAAGGCATGAATACCTATGTATTGGCCCAGAGGGCCTTCGGAAAAAAAGGAGGGCAGATGATCATTGCCCTGATCTTGGGCATCACCAGTTTTGGGTGGTTTGGAATCCAGGCCGGGGTGGCCGGCCTTTCCCTTCAGAAAATCTTTCCCAGCCTGAACCTCACCCTGGTTGTCGTGGTTTTGGGCATCCTCATGATGCTTTTTGCGGCCATGGGATTCAATACAATGGCCCTATTCAATTATATCGCCGTTCCTCCGCTGATCCTGCTGATGATCTGGGGGGTTTCGCAAATTGTTGCGGGAGGGAATTGGGAAGCACTCTGGACCTATACCCCGAGCAAGCCGATCTCCATAACGGATGGAATCAACAGCGTCGTTGGCCTGATAATCGTGGGAGCCGTCATCTCCCCTGACTACCTGCGTTATACTCGAGGAATCAAGGATATTTTCTATATCGGCCTGATAGGCTTCGCCCTCATCTCCATATTCCAGCAGGTTGCGGCGGGGATGATCGCAATGAACGCTCCCTCCTGGGATATCACGGAGGTTCTGGCGAAACAGGGCTTCTCGAGCATAGCTTTTTTGATCCTGCTGTTGGCGGCCTGGTCGACGAACCTCTCCAATGCCTATTCCGGAGGATTGGCCTTGAAAACTCTCTTTCCGTCTTTCCGCCGTGTGACGCTGACAATGATCGCGGGACTGATCGGGACTGCCATAGCGGCCTCGGGAATCATCTTCAAGTTCATTGCCTTTTTGAGTTTTCTGAGCATGCTGGTGCCGCCTATCGCCGGTGTGATGTGGGCGGATTATTATGGCCTCAATCACAGACGCTTGGTCCTGTCGGATGGGATTCGTTGGACCGCGGTCCTTTCCTGGCTTGCGGGCGCCCTGGTGTCCTGGGTTTCCTCCTCCTGCTCCTTCGGCTTGCCGCCCATCAACGGGATTGTCGTGGCCGGCGTCGTTCATTACATTCTCTCGTGCAGTAGCCGGAAAAAATTTTCTTCCATGGAGGGATGACCCTTGGATAAAAAGATCAGGATCGGCATGGTTCAGTTTGAGGGAAACTTGGGCGATGTCCATTCCAACATCGTGCATGCCCGGGAGCTGATCGGTTCTGCCGCTGCGCAGGGTGCGGATATCGTCTGTCTGCCGGAACTCTTCGCAACGGGCTATAACCTTTCTTTGTTGGCGGAAAAAACGGTATCTCTCGGCTGCGCCCATTACGAATACATAGTTGCGGAAATGGCCGCCGCCGCAAAGGATAATCGCGTATATTTGATCGCGCCAGCAGGACGTAAGACGGAAATGGAGGGAATCCTTACGAATTCCGCCCTCCTTTTCGACCAGAATGGTGCATTGACCGGGTATTTCGACAAGTCCCACCTATGGGCGCTGGAACGCCTTTATTACAGGGAAGGCAATGCTTATCCCGTGTTCGACATAAAATTGCAGGACAGGTCGACCAGAATCGGCATCATGATTTGCTACGATGCAGGGTTTCCCGAGTCCTGCAGAAGCCTGGCTCTGCAGGGGGCGGAGATCGTCTTTTGCCCGGCCGCCTGGCGAATACAGGATGTAGATATGTGGGATCTGAATCTTTCTCAAAGAGCATTGGAAAATCTGCTGTTCGTCGTCGGAGTTAACAGATTCGGACATGAAGGGGACCTGGAGCTTTTTGGAAAAAGCAAAATCTGCAACCCCAGAGGCAGAGTTTTGAGGGAGCTTCCCATGGATAGAGAATCCGTCGATGTCTTTGAAATCGATCTGATGGACGTGGAGCGCTTCAGGACCGAGATCCCATATCTTCGGGACAGAAAGCCCCATATTTACGGGGAACTGCTGAAGTGAGGCATCCTTCGGTCTCAAACCCGGAGGATTGCCGCGGAAGAGATTTCAAGTCCGCTCCCGCCACCATCGGACAGTGCTTTCCGCGCGCGGCGCTTCCATGCGGAACACCTTCGACTCGCTCCGCCGCCTTACCGAGACGAGGGGGGAAGCACGCGCTCTTTCACGCTGCCCTATAACTTGGGACCGTTCGATCCGTATTTGCGGAAACCCCTGAATTGGAGTCTGGGGAGAGAAAGGAGATAGTGTCGTGGAAAACAGGATCAAGGGGAGCCCGCACATCAAGGCATTGGAGGGAAACACATTTATTCTGAGCGTTCTCGTTTCGGCGGCCTCGGCGATAATCTGCATGCAGATCATCTCCAGGATTGGTTTTACGCCGAATACCTCGATCATTGGCGCTCTGATCGCCATGATGCTGGCCCGGATCCCCATGGAGGGGATGAGAAAATTTCGTTCTCTGGATCGTCAGAACCTCGTGCAGACCATGACCTCCGCGGCAGGGTTCGCTGCAGCTAACTGCACGTTGCTTGCGGTCTCCATCTTTTACTCCTACGGGGATCTCAAGCTGCTGTACCCCATGCTGCTGGGGTCGGGCATCGCGACCTTGATCGGGATGCATCTGGTCTATCGGACCTTCGACTCCGAGCTCTTCCCGGCGACGGGATCCTGGCCTCCCGGCATCGCGACGGCCCAGGCCCTGATCGCCGGGGACGAGGGAGGAAAAAAAGGGCGCAGCCTCCTGTTTGGAATCCTCCTTGGAGCTCTGGGCAGCAGTCAGCTCTTTTCCTTCCCCTCCCTGGGGATCAAGGGGTTGCCTATGGCCGGCATCGGCATCGCCTTCATCGCCAATGTCTTCGCAATGATCGCCCTGGCGCTCGGACTGATCGTGCGAGGATATTTTTCCCACCTCGCGCCCTTCCTGGAATCTGCCGCACCGTTCTTCGGCATGGACAGCCTCCCCGCAGATCTGGGAAAAACCTACATTCCCCATGGTTTCATGATTGGAGCCGGGCTCGTTTCCCTTGTTCAGGCCCTGCGGATCATCTTCGCCAGCCCCCGAGGCGGCAAGCGCCCCGATCCTGAGGAGACATACTCGGTTTCTCCTGTGGCCCTGAAGCGGACCCTGGTGCTTCACATCCTTCTTTTTGCCGTGGGCGCCGTGCTCTTAGCGGTGCTGGGAGGCCTTTGGGGCGAAATGCCGTCGGAAAAACTCGTCCTCTGGATTGTATGGTGTGCCTTCTCGGCCTCTGTGGCCCCGGTGCTTGTAGGGCTCTCCGCCATGCACTCCGGATGGTTCCCGGGCTTCGCCGTCTCGATCATCTTTTTGAGCCTGGGGATTTTCATGGGGTTTCCGCCTCATGCCCTGGCCTTGCTGACCGGCTATGTTGCCAGTACCGGCCCCTGCTTTGCGGATATGGGCTATGACCTCAAGACGGGGTGGATCGTACGGGGGCGTGGGGCCGATCCGCTTTACGAGATGGATGGCCGTCGGCAGCAGATGATCGCGGAGCTCTTGGGTGGAGTCATCGCTCTTGTGGTCACGGGGCTCCTGATGAATCTGCATTTCCGCCTGAACATGATCCCTCCCGTAAGCAAGGTGTTCGCCGCGACCATCAAGGCGGGGCTCAGCGAGGACATTCTCAGGCAGCTGCTTTGCGCCGCGTTTTTTGGTGGTTTGCTGCAGTTCCTCGGAGGCGCCGGGAGAGCGTTGGGAATCCTGTTTGCCACCGGACTCCTGATCAACAATCCCGTATACGGTGTGGGCCTGCTCGTTGCATTGCTGATCCGGTGGCCCCTGGAGAGGAAGTTCAAATCGGAGCTCGAGATCTATGGCGGCGGGTTCGTTGCGGGAGATGGGATTTATGGTTTTATCAATGCCCTGGTCCGGAGCTTCGGAGGGTAGATCGATGCGGATTTCGCGGCGGGAGCCCCGTTGGCCTGGAGCGGGGGGGTGCTTTGCCCTGTCTTTGTCGATGAGGTGTGAATGATGTCCGCTACGGTTCTTTCTCGGGAGACTGCAGAGGCCGCGCTGTTGGGCGGTGCGGTTTTGGGCGGCGGCGGTGGAGGAAGCCTGCAGAGGGGGCGGATAAATGCGGAGGCGGCTCTGTCCCTGGGGGAAGTACGTCTTTTGGACGTGGGCGATGTGGAGCCGGATGCGACTTTGGTTACGGGTTCTGCGGTCGGGGCTCCCGCTTCGAAGGAGGCTCAGGCTCTTCCGAAGGATTATGTCCGGGCCATGGAGCTGCTGTCGGAGAATGGCTGCCCGCAGCTTAGCGGATTCATCCCAAACGAATGCGGCGGAAGCTCCATAACGAACGGTTGGATCTCCGCGGCGCTGATGGGGCTTCCCGTTGTGGATGCTCCGTGTAACGGCAGAGCTCATCCTACGGGGGTTATGGGCTCGATGGGGCTGCATCGGGATCCCCATTACGTGTCCCGTCAGGCCGCCGTGGGAGGAGATTCGGAGAAGGGCCTGTATCTCGAGGTCTTCGTCTCGGGGGGAATCGAGCTTGCCGCCTCCGTGGTGCGTCATGCGGCCGACCGGGCCGGCGGGCTCGTGGCTGTAGCCCGTAACCCCGTCAAGGCCTCTTACGCCGGAAAATTCGGAGCACCGGGGGCCCTGAGGCAGGCTATTGCATTGGGCATGCACATGCTGGATTCGCAGTCGGGGGGAGGAGAGGTTGTTGTCCGCTCGATAGTCGACTTTCTCGGTGGCTCGGTGGTCCTTCGTTCCGAGGTCTCCGAGATCGTTCTGGAGACCCGCGGAGGGTTCGACGTCGGCCGGGTACTCCTTGGGCCTTGTGAGATGACATTCTGGAACGAGTACATGACCCTGGAGCTTTGCAGAAAACGCCTTGGAACCTTTCCGGACCTGATCATGACGCTGCGAGAGGACTCCGGCCTGCCTGTAACGACTGCGGAACTGCGTGAGGGGGACCGCGTGTTCGTCATTCATGTCCCCGCGGAGCGGCTGATTCTGGGCGAGGGCATGCGGTGCGGGGAACTGCTTCGTGCCGTCGAGCCCATTGTGGGGAAGCCCATTTTATAACTTATCCAATGGAGGCGGACGATGTCCATAAAATATGTGATGGAGTCTTATGAGCTGCTGGACAGCCCTTCGGCGTCCGGGGAGGCCGTGCGGAACGCCCTGATCGATGTGGGGTGTGAGGCCCGGACGATCGAGGTCAGGACGGTCGAGGGGCCCAAGGGACATACGGATTTCGTCAAGGTCTGGTTTCATGGTAAGAAGGGGAAGCACGGCGGCGGTACGGCTCCGACCCTGGGGATCGTTGGACGCCTGGGCGGGGTCGGAGCCCGTCCGGAGAAGGTGGGCCTGGTATCCGACGCGGATGGGGCCGTGGCCGCCGTTGCGGTGGCCCTGAAGCTGGGGAGGATGGCGAAGCTGGGGGATGTTCTGGATGGGGATGTCTTCGTCTCCACCCATATCTGTCCCGATGCGCCCACGAGTCCGCACGACCCCGTCCCCTTCATGGATTCCCCCATCAACATGCAGATTGCCAACGCGGAGGAGATGCATCCGGACCTCGACGCGGTGCTCTCGATCGATACGACACGGGGCAACAGGGTTGTCAATCACCGCGGTTTCGCCATCTCTCCCACGGTCAAGGAGGGCTACATCCTGCGGGTCAGCGAGGATCTGCTCGATATCATGAGTTATGTCACGGGCAGGATGCCGCAGGTCTTCCCGATTACGACCCAGGACATCACCCCCTACGGCAACGAGCTCTATCATCTGAACAGCATCCTGCAGCCCTGCACGGCAACCCGCGCTCCGGTCGTGGGCGTGGCCCTGACGGCGGAGACCGCGGTCCCGGGGTGTGCCACGGGCGCCTCTCAGGTCTCGGACATCGAGTCGACGGTGCGATTCGTCATCGAGGTCGGCAAAGCCTTCGGGGAGGGGAAGCTGCGTTTCTACGACCCTGAGGAGTTCGAACGGATCCTCGGCCTGTACGGACCTATGAACCACCTGCAGACCCCGGGAAAAAAGATCTGACCTTCCCGGAGGACGTGCCGGGATGGGTGGATGGATTCAGAGGAGGTCGGATTCGATGAAACACGTTGTCGGGACGGTGACGATCGGCCAGACCCCGCGCACGGATGTGATCCCGGAGCTCTCCGCGATTCTGGGGGACGTGACGGTACGGGAGGCCGGGGCCCTCGACGGGCTGTCGCGCGCGGAAATTGCCGGTCTGGCGCCGCAGCACGGCGATTATGTCCTGGTGACGCGGCTGGCGGACGGATCGTCCGTTCAGGTCGCCGAGCGCCACATCACGCCGAGGGTCGCCGCGAAAATAAAGGAGCACTTCGACGCGGGGGTTCCCCTGGTGCTCCTGCTCTGCACCGGAGAGTTCCCCGAGTTCCCGGAGGGCGGCCTGCTGGTTCGGCCTCAGAGGGTCCTGTTCCATGTCGTCCGTGCGGTGGCGGAGGGGAAACGGCTGGGCATCCTCACCCCCTCGGCGGATCAGGTTCCTCAATCCGAGGAGCGGTGGCGTCAGCTTGGAGGGGCCGTGAAGTCCGTCCCCGCCTCGCCGTATGTCGATGCGGAGGCGGCCGTCGAGAGGGCGTCGCGCGAACTCGGGGAATGGGGGGCGGAGCTTCTGATCCTGGACTGCATCGGTTATTCCGAGTCCATGAGGAGGGCGGCGGGGGCGGTCGCCGGGGCGCCCGCGGTCTCGGGGCGGGGAATGGCCGCCCGCGTCGTCCGGGAACTCATCGGATAAGCCCCGGCATCGTTCGAAGGAGGCCGTTTTGATGGAGTTGACGGAGGTTTCCAGGCAGCTCTTGAGGGAGAACATGGGGCTGAAACCCGGAGAGACCTTGCTGGTCCTCTATGACGAGACCACGCTGCGGATAGGGGAGAGCCTTTTTGAGGCCGGCGTCGCGTTGGGCGCGCAGGCCGTGGCTCTGAGGATGCCGGTGCTGAGCCGGAACGGAGAGGAGCCGTTCCCCGTCGTATCCGGGGCCATGGCGGCCTCCGATGTGGTGGTCGCGGCCACGGCGACCTCCCTGACCCACACTCAGGCCAGGAAGAGCGCCTGCAAGGCGGGAGCCCGCGTGGCGACCATGCCGAAGATTACGGAGGACATGTTCTTCAACGGCCCGGTCACGGCGGACTACAACGTGGTCATGGAGCTGACGCGAAAGGTGGCGGCCTGTCTCGATGCGGCCGGAACCGCCGAGCTGCGTTCGGGAGGGTGCGTACTGACGATGTCCCTCGAGGGGCGTAGAGGGATCGTCAGCGGAGGAATCTACCGGGACAAAGGGGAGTCGGGCAACCTTCCGACGGGGGAGGCCTACATCGCTCCCATCGAGGGGACGGCGGAAGGGGAGGCCGTCATCGACGGTTCCTTTGCCGGGCTGGGCATCCTCAGGGAACCTCTCAAGCTGACGTTTGAAAAGGGACTCATGGTCCGGGCGGAGGGTGCGGACGCCGAACGGCTGATGGCGATGCTGGGCGGGAACCCCGTGGCCGGAAACCTGGCCGAGCTCGGGATCGGCACCAACGACAAGGCGCGGGTGACCGGGGTGATCCTGGAGGACGAGAAGATCTACGGGACGGTCCATATCGCCCTGGGGAGCAACGACACCTTTGGAGGGACCGTTGCCGCGGGGATCCATGTGGATGGGATCATCACGAGGCCCGAGCTGTCTCTGGACGGACGGGTCCTGGTGAGGGACGGCAAGGTCCTGGTCTGATATCCGGGGAAGCGCTGACTTGAGACAAAAACGCACGCTTTGCCAAGGATCAATATGCAAAACATCTCTGGGCAAAAGAGGTAAAAATCTTCAGCGCTTCCCCGGAATAAACGTGGGGCTTTGACCCAAACGCACATCTTGGATTTGCATTTTTCGAGCCTGCCGGCGTCGATACGGCATCTGCGGCCTGCGCCCGCGGATAAGCAGAGAGCCAGCGAGGAACGAGCTGTGCGAATCGCTTAGGGGCTTTACCAGAGCTGGTCGTCTGCTGCGCCGAACAGCAACAACTGTGTTGCCGTTCGGCATAAAGCGGACCGAAGGTTTACGGCTTGCCGTACCGACACGGTCTCTGTGGCCTGCGGCCACAGGGGGCCGGTCGTCTGCTTAAGGGACTGGCTGCGAAAGTTGGAGGCTATCCCCTCTTCCTTCGAAGGAGGGCGGCTGCGAAAATCAACGCAAGTCCGCTGACTCCCGCGTCGCATCCACCGCCGCCGCCCTCGCCCTTGTTCCCGCCGCCGCTCTTCGCTTTCTGGAGCAGGCCCATGGCGCCCGAGATCGTCCCGTCGGCAACGCCGTCCGGGACCACCAGGAGCCCCTCGACGATCCGCGTCCCGGTCTTTGCCGGCGAGGCGGCCGGGCCCGTGGCGTCCGCCACGAAGGCGGTCAGCTCCAGGGTCGCCCCATTGTTGCCGCTCGTCACTTTCAGCGCGCCCGAGGAGATGGACTGAGATGCGGCCGCACCGTCGGTTCCCACGACCGTATAGGCCTCCCCGCCCGCGGAGATGAAGGCCGGCTTCAGGACGTCGAGGAGCTCCTGGGGCTCGACCTTCGTCACCTTGCGCCCCATCAGCGTGCTCAGCTCATCCCAGGACAGGCTCCATCGGTACCTCAGAGGCAGCAGGTCGCCCTTTCTGCGCCCGCCGAGGGAGACGTCGATCGTGGGCCTGGAGGTGCTCCAGCCCTGCGCGGAGGGGAGCTGCCCCGTCTTGAAGCGGATGGCGGTCCTGGACTTCAGCTCCGTCACCTGGACGGCGGAGGTCCCCCAGGCGTCGCGGAACGCCTTTTGGAAGGCGGAGGCCTTCACCCTCGCCGGGTCGGAGTCCGCAATGGTGAGGCCTGCGCCCTGCGCGCTCAGCAGGTCGTTGAACTCGCCCAGCATCTTCCAGATCTCGGGGTGGACGTTAGTGTAGCTCATCTCCTCCCGGACGGTGAGGTCCGCGGAGTCCGCGACGGTTTTCTGCCGGTTCACCGCGACGCTGATGACGGTCCTGCCCATGGAACAGGCGTAGAGGTTGCCGAAGGCGTCGATGCGCGCCACGCCGGGATTGCTGCTGGACCATGTGACCTTTTCGGAGCTCGAGGTCGTCCCGTTCGCGTAGACGACCGTCGCGGTGAGGGTTGCGGTCTGGCCGACCCGGGTCAGGGTGTTGGGGATGCCGCTCATCCGAACGGATTTGATCGTAAGGGATGGGTCGGCGCCGGGGTCGTTGCCTCCGCCCTGTTTCTCCTCGACGGCCCCGATGTCCTTTTTGCCGTTCGTCGGCTGAGGACGGGCGACGCCCCTCGCGTCCTCGGCCGGGAAGCTCGGCAGGTGGGAGGGGATGGCGTCCATGGCCCTGCTGTCCGCCGCGAGGGCGTCCGCCTCGTTCAAGGCGATCGTCCGGAGTGTGCCGGATGCCGACCCCGTGCCGACGGTGGGGCCGGAGTTGTCCGCAAGGCCGTTGGAACCGAAGAACGTGGCGGAGGTCCAGCCCTCCTGCTGACGGTCCGTCTCGGTGTCCCCGTTCACGGAGGGGTTCGCCCAGGACGTGTCGCCGGCGCTGGAGCCCTGGACGCCGAACCTGGCGATGCGGTTGTAGCCGCCCGTGGAGATGATCCCGCCGCCCCTGTAGATGTCCGCGCCGAAGTCGGACTTGTTGCCGACGACGATGCTGCCGGCAAGCGTCAGGTTCCCGTTATTCAGAAAGATCCCGCCGCCCCGGCACTCCCCGGCGCCCGTCGTGGCGTTCTCGAGGGCGAGGGTGCAGTTTCTGACGGTGAAGGGCCCGTCCAGGAACAGGGCCCCGCCGAGGCTCTTCGCGTCTCCCTTCGTGCTGTTTCCGGCAAAGGTGCCGTTGCTGATGTCGGAGAGCTCCGCTACCGAGATGCGGACGGCGCCGCCCTGGGCCTCGTTCGGGCTCTGGCTCAGGTTCCCCGCAAAGGTGGAGCGCCCGATCTCCGCCTTCTTCAGCTTCAGGAAGAGCGCGCCGCCCTGGCCCGACCGGGCGATGCCGCCCGCGGTGTTCCCCTCCATGAGGGTGGCGGACATCTGGAAGGTCGCCGTCGTCTTGTCGAGGATAAACGCGCCGCCGTCGCCCTGAGAGGCGTTCCTCTGGAAGAGGCTGGAGGCGATCCCGGAGGAGTCCCCCGCGAAGACGGCGCCCCCCCTCCCGGCGGCGGAGTTGTCCCGGAAGGCGGTATGCTCCAGCGTGACCCCCGAATTGGCCATCACGGCCCCTCCGCTGCCCGTCATCGCCTTGTTGTCGGTGAACAGCGTGTTCTTGGCGGAAAGGGAGGTCTTGCTGAACAGGGCGCCCCCGTCCTTTCGGGCGACCTGGCCCGCGAATACGATGGGGTCGCTCCCGGACGGCTCGACCTTGATCTCCTTGGCCCAGATGGCCCCGCCGCCGTCGTCCGGTCCGGTTCCCTCGGCCTTGTTGCCGGCCTCGAAGGCCCCGCCCGTGACCATAGCCGTCCCGGCCGCGCAGATGGCCCCGCCGGACTCGGACGCCGTATTTCCGGCGAAGCTCCCTCCGGCGACGGTGAGGTCGGACGCTGCGAAGACGGCGCCCCCCTGGGCCGCGCCGTTGGTCCTGAAGACGAACTTGTCCGTCAGCGTCGCCGTGCCTTCAACGTAGAGCGCGCCGCCCTTGCCCGTAGCCGTGTTCCCCGTGAAGGTCAGGGTCCTGCCTGAGGCGAAGGCGAGGGATGCCGTCCAAATGGCGCCGCCGTCGGCCGCGCTGTTGCCGCCGAATTCCTGGTCCGCGTTGAAGACGACCGCTGCGCTGCCGGGGATATGGAGGGCCCCGCCGTTTTCCGTCGCACGGTTTGCGGAGAACGCATTGCCGTTGAAGGTGGCTCGGGATCCCGAGGAGCCGCTCAGGGCCACGGCCCCGCCGTTCTTGGCCGTGTTGTTCTCGAAGCGGACGCCCGCGGGGAACTCCACGTCCGCCCCGTCCAGGTAGACGGCCCCGCCGCTGTCCGCCGCGGAGTTATGGTCGAAGGCCACCGTTCCGGAGAGCGTGACCGCGCCGGAGACGCTGAGGGCCCCGCCGTTGCCCGTGGACCGGTTGTTCCGGAATGTGCCGCCCTCGAACGTCGCCTTGCCGCCCGATGCGACGGAGACGCCGCCTCCATTGCCTCCTCCCTCGAACGTGACGCCCTTGAAGGTGGGGCCGTTGCCTGCGGCGCTCTGAACCTCGAAGTGCCGGAAGGCCCCGCCCGCGGTCAGCTTTTTCCCGGCTCCGTCTATCTTGGCGTCCAGCGATACGGGGATCGCCGAGGTAATCGCGATGTCCGAGCCAAGCCGGATGTCCAGGCTGACCGGGTTCTTCACGGCGTCCCTCAGCTCGGCGTAGCTGTTGACGATGGTCGTATCGGCCTCCGCGCCGGAGCAGAACGACAGGCACGCCAGGGCCAGCAGGCCGGGGATCAAAAACCTTTTCATCTCTCTACCTCCCTTTGCGAATCAGCAGCGCCGCGGCCAGAAGGCCCATCATCCCCAGCCCCAGGCTGTCGCAGCCCCCGCCGCCGCTCTTCTCCTTATTCGTCGGGTTGCTCGGGTTCTCCTTGTAGTCCGCCGGGGCGGCGTAGAAGGTCAGGTTCCAGCGGTTGTCGGAGGTCCCGTCCCTCAGGACCAGGAAGTCGTTCTCCGTGGTCGGCGTCCTGTCGGACACGACGCGCAGGGCCGGCCGCGACCCGCTGCCCGTGCCGTCCATCAGCATGGCGATGAAGCTCACCGTGATCACGCCGCGTTCCTCGTCCAGAAAGATCTTGACCAGCCTGTCGTAGTACCCCTGTTTCTCCAGTTCCTGGATCAGGTTCCAGTCGTTCTCGTTCCCGCTGCGCAGGTAGAGGCTGAAGTTGCGCGCGAATTCGCTCTTGATGTCGCCCGTCTCGTGCCACTGGTCGAGCAGCCCCTCCCACTTGGGGGCCACCAGCAGGTGCGTGCGGGGCAGGTTGAAGGTAATGTGCAGGGGCAGCAGGCCCTCGGCCCCTTCCCTCCGGGCCGAGCCGGGGATGGACGCGTCGACGGCGAAGGAGGCGATGACGTCCCCGGCCACGTAGGTGTTGCGGACGACGCCGGAGGTCACGGTCCGTCCCTCGGGCGCCCTCACGGCCGATGCGTCCATCGCCCTGGCGACGTTCTTGAGAAAGTCCGTGCTGGCGGCGCGGGGGTTGAAGGCGGCGGCCTTCCAGATGCTGGGCTCGCGCCCCTCGGCGGGGGCCGACGCCGTCCCGAGGTCCAGGCCGAAGATGATCCTGTGGTTCAGGATCAGTTCGCGGAACCCCGCCGCGGGATCGACGGGATAGAGCCGCAGCGCCCTCTTCATCCCCTCGTTGACGTTGAAGCGCTGGTTGTAGACGGTCTTGAGGCCTGGCGCGACATGGCTGATGTCGTTGAGTTGGAATCGGGGCGGTACGTCCTTGAAGCTCTGGGAGCGCGGCAGGTCGAAGGCCCAGTAGGTGGGGACCAGGTGCGTCCAGGCGTAGCTGTCGTAGCGCTGCACCGCGTAGCGGATGCCCGTGTGGTTCGTGACCTCCGTGGTCAGACGGTAGTCGATCCTGTCGTGTGCGGGCCACTCGGGGACGGGGACGAACACCCACTGGGCGCTCTCCGTCGTCTTGTCGTCCGTCACGTCCCACATGAAGTTGTCGTAGGCCGTCATGTCGCCCAGTCCCGCGGAGTTGGGCTCGCGCAGGATGGCCCGGAAGAGCAGCGGCTCGGCCTCCGCCGTTCCGTCCGCGACGTTGGCGATGACGAAGGGCACCAGAAGGGTCTGGGACGGGGTGGAGGGATAGTGGGACGAGGGGTTCTGGTGGAAGGCGAAGTTGCCCCTCACGCTGCCGAATTTCCCCTGCTCCCTGTTCTTGACGAAGAGAAAATCGTATCCGCCGTTCCCCAGCGGGGTCTTGCGCGTGGAGTAGAAGGGGTTGTCCACCAGGCCGTCCGGCGTGACCGCGTCGCCGGGCCCCGAATAGTCGAATCCGACCTTCATCGAGGCCTGGGTTCCCGTCAGCACCAGGAACATCGCGCGGATGTCCCGGTTGGCCTCGTCCCCCAGGGGCTCCTCCGTGCGCCCGTTCATAATGACAACGGAGTTGCGGTCGCTCACGATGTCCCCGCTGACCTTCATGGGGACCTGGGCCGCCGCGTCGCCCACCGTGTCCATGCCCCCGGTGATCACCATCCACTGGGCGCCCACGCCGCTTGGGCCGAAAAGGTCGTCGAAACGGTAGTTCGCTCCGGCCTCCGTGCCGGACAGCAGAAGGCACGAAAGGCAAAGGACCAGCGCGCCGCCTGCGACCCTGAAAACACTTCTCATGGCAAAACCTCCTTGTCTTGGATCTCCCTATGTTTGCGACCGGAAATCTACCTGTCCCTCAATCCCGACCGACGGGTCCGGGAGAGGCGGCGTTCGCTCCGCGCCGCCGCCCGATCCCGTCGGGACCGCTCCGGATGGCTGCGAGGCGTCCCCTCGTCCTCACGGGGCTCCGCAGCCGATACGGGGGCCTCCTCGGATTGGGCTTCGGCGGCCTCCGCAGGGGGCTCTCTGCCCTCGTCCGTTTCGGACTCCGCCTCCGCCGCCCTGACCGGTCTCAGCATCCCCGAGGCGGTGATCAGGGAGAGATGATCCAGGGGGCGCAGCGCGGCGGCCCGGGCGAAACAGGCGACGATCTCCCGGGCCCGCTCCATGTAGCTTCGTTCGCCGAGGGCGGAGCTCAGCTCGGCCAGCCCCATGGCCGCGAGGGCATTGGCCGAGGGGGCCGCGTCGTCGCTCGCCGTCTTGCGCCTCAGAAAGATGTTGGGGTCGTCCGAGGAGGAGAGGAACAGCCCCCCGTCCTCGGGGTCCCAGAACTCCTCCATGAGCTTGCCCGTCAGGGACTCGGCGTAGCGCAGCCAGTCCCTCAGCTGTTTTTTCCGTGCCCCGGCGGCCGCCGCGGCGCGGTGAAGCTCCATGACGCCCCACAGCAGCGCCGCGTAGTCCCCGGGGAGGGCGGGAATCCCCGCCTCTCCGCCGCGGTACCGCCGCCTCCAGCTGCCCCTGGGGTCCGGCAGGGCCTTTTGGAGGAACAGGGCGGCCCGCTCGGCGGAGAGCCTCCATTCCGTCTGCCCGAATGCCGAGGAGGCGCGGGCCAGGGCCCCGATCATGAGGCCGTTCCAATCCATGAGCACCTTGTCGTCCACGGCGGGCGGCGTCCGCCGCGAGCGGGCCTCCAGAAGGATGGCCCGGTCCCGGGCGAGGCGATCCTCCGCCTCGGTCGCTCGGATCCCGTAGCGCCGCGACAGTTCCGTGACGGTCGAGGCCTCGTAGAGGATGTTCTGTCCCGTCCGCATTCCCGTCATCTCGTGTCCGAAGTTTCCGCCGGGCAGGACGGCGTAGGCGGCGCAGAACAGGCCGCGGTCCCCCTCCGGGAGCAGCCGGAGGACCTCCTCCTCCGTCCAGAGGTAGTAGCGCCCCTCCCCCTCCTCGCTGTCCGCGTCGAGGGACGTTCGGAAGCAGGACTCCGGGGCGGTGAAATCCCGCTGCACGCATCCGACGATGTCCTCCGCCAGGGTGCGGTAGAACGGGTCGGGACGGATCTCGTGGGCCAGCGCCGCGGTCAGGAGCAGCAGGGCCTGATCGGCGAGCATCTTCTCGAAGTGGGGAACGAGCCACTGCTCGTCCGTGGCGTAGCGCGCGAACCCGCCGCCCAGATGGTCGTGGATGCCGCCCCTCCACATGCGGCGGAGGGTCAGGTCCGCCATGCCCAGGAGCGTCTCGCGCTCCTGCGTGGAGTTGATGGCCGATCGGGCCTGTTCCAGCAGGAAGAGAAGGCGCGGCGCGGCCGGGAACTTGGGCGCGAACCCGAACCCGCCCCACTGCGGGTCGAAGAGTCCCTGGAGCTCGTTGAGGGCGCTTCGGGCCGATGCGGCGCCCACCCGGCCCCCCGAGACGAACTTCAGGTGGGCGGCCAGCGTCTCCGCCAGGCTGTCGGCCCCTCGGATCACGTCCTCGCGCTGCATGGACCACAGCCACTTGACGCGCGGCAGGATGTCCGTCAGCCCCGGCATCCGGCCCGTCGTCCTCTTGGGCAGCCACGTGGCCGCGAAGAAGGGCCTGCCCTCGGGGGTCAGAAAGAGGTTCAGGGGCCAGCCTCCGTTGCCGTTCTGGATGTGGCATATGTCCATGAAGAGCCCGTCCAGATCGGGCCGCTCCTCCCGGTCCACCTTGACGGCGACGCAGACGTCGTTCATGAGGTCCGCCACCTCGGGGTCGGAGAAACATTCCCGCTCCATGACGTGGCACCAGTGGCACGAGGAATAGCCGATCGAGAGGAATATGGGTTTGTCCTCCCTGCGCGCGGCCTCGAATGCCTCGTCCCCCCACGGGTACCAGGCTATGGGGTTGTCGGCGTGTTGGAGCAGGTAGGGGCTGGACTCGTCCGACAGACGATTCCTTGGGGGGGATGGGGGGGTGCCCGCCGTCCCCGGGTTGGTCGAGAGGTCCCTGTAGATCAAGCGGTCATTCCCTCCCATCCTCCTCCACGATCCCGGGCAGCTCGTCGAGGGAGCCGACGGCGCGCCACGCCCCCAGCTCCAGAAGCTGCTCCTTCGTGAAGTTGCCCTGCGCCGTGCCGATCGCCCGTGTCCCCGCTGCGAGGGCCGTCCTGACGTCGATGTCGGAGTCCCCGACGTAGACGGTCCGGTCCGCGGGGACTCCGAAACGATCCATGAGGCTCAGGAGCATCCCGGGCTCGGGCTTGTAGGGCAGGTGGTCCGAGGGGCCGACGATCGCGTCGAAATAATGGGCCGTTCCGCTCCTCTCCATGGCCGTCCTCGGGGCGTTCCGGTTCGAGGCGACGGCCAGGATCAAGCCCATCTCCCGAAGGCGGGGCAGGATCGTCCTCGTCTCGGGGAAGGGGCGGATCATGGAGTGTTCGAGCGGCGCGACCTTGTCGCGGTACAGCTCCAGCCACTCGGGCCGGCAGTCGCCCAGGGTGCCGATCATGAACTCCCTCATGGGCATGGCGATGTACCGCATCACCTGAGCGTGGGTGGCCCTGGGACGGCCGACCGCCTCGGCCACCAGATTGAGCCCCGCCAGGATGGCGTGGCTCGAGTCCACGATCGTCATATCGTGGTCGAAGATCATCAGTTTGATCATAAAGCCCTCTCCATTACTGATGATGCCCGGTTGTTCCGAGGACCTTCTCCAGGGTCTCCTGAAGCAGTTTCCTGGCGGAGTCCTCCGAAAGTTTCCCGTTTCCCTTCAGGCGGTTCAGGATATATTCATAGATCTTGCACAGCTCCTGCCCATGCGGGCTCAGCTCGCCCGATTCGAGGCGGGATTCCTTCGTTTGAAGGTCCTCCAGCGCGGCGAGGGCGATGCAGGCGAGGACGTACTCATCGGGAGTTGCGCTTCCCTCCGGCAGCAAGGGCTCGGAGGACACCCCCCGGGAGAGCATACAGTTGACATCCGTCCTCAACGCGCTGAAGTTCGTGGTGAGCTCCAGGTCGATATACATGTCGATGTAGATTCGCTGAAACTCCGACTCGGGAGGCGTGTTGGGGCTCGCGGCGGCGGTCCTGGGCGGCTCCGGGGCCTCGTGTCGTTGGGCGGACGGAGCGGGAGCCGGTGCGTCGGACGGAACGGGGGCCGGCGCGACGGATGGGGCGGGAGCCGGTGCGGCGGACGGAACGGGAGCCGGCGCGGCGGACGGAGCGGGAGCCGGCGCGGCGGATGGAGCGGGAGCCGACGCAGCGGACGGAACGGGAGCCGACGCAGCGGACGGAACGGGAGCCGGCGCGGCGGATGGACCGGAGGCCGCTCTCGGAGCGGGGGCGGGCAGGACAATGGGGCTGGCGGCGACGGCGGAATCGGGTGCGATCCACGAGTGTGTCCTGTCCGGGACCGGGGCCGAAACCCCTTGTTCCTGAGGCCGCAAAGGGACATCGGGCTGCGGCGCAGGGGCGGCCTGAGCGCCGAGCGAGGGCTCCGTCCATGGATCATGGACCACAAAATCGGTCGTGATGTCGATGGCCTTGCCCTGAACCGCCGTCCCCGCAGGGGCGGGCGAGGGGCGGACATTTTTTCCGCTCCGGGAATTTCGCCGTACCTGCCTCAGAATGGACAGGAAGAGCCACAGCAGGAGAGGCAGGATCACCCCTACGGTGGCGTAGGGCAGCCAGTCCCGGTAGGGCTGAAGGGATCGAAGCATGGAGACGGAATCGAACCAATTCAGCAGGGGCCTGAATATCTCCATCACGCTTTGATGGAACGAGGACAAAAGGTAGAACGGCATCGGCGACATCTCCTTTGCTTTCTAGCGTCAGATGCGGAGCTGAAAGATCAGCGCCGCCCAGAGAATGACGTTGAACACGATCGCAAGGAACACGGCTGCGGAGAGCATGTCCTTCCCCGCCTTGATCTCGGCGCGATAATCCCTGTCGATCAAGTCGAAGGCCCTTTCGACCGCGCTGTTGACCAGCTCGAGGGCCATCACGGCCATCCACCCCCCGATCACGGCCAGGGAATGCGGCAGCGGAAGCCGCAGGCAGAGCAGCAGGGCGCACAGAAAGAAGAACACCACGGCCTCGTACTCGAAGGCCTGCTCCTGCCTGAAAGCCTGCAGAAGCCCGCTGAGGGAGTACCGGGTGGCGTTGTAAAGACGTTTCCATGGGGTGTAGCGTCTCAAAGGCCGCCTCCTGGAGGATGCGCCGTACCGGGAGAGCTCAAAGAGGCCGCTCCCCTTCGCGCCCCGTGACGGTGATGCGCCCTTCCTCCCGGGGGTCCGCCTTCCCCCGGCACCCGACGGCAAGATATTCGGCAAAGGCGTCGGTGTCGAGATAGGGGGTCTCGGTACGGGAGGCGCTCCTCAGAATCCCGTACTTCTCCGCGTCGTCCCCGTTGGCCATCCATCCCGTGGTGGCCACGGTGTAGGTCCCGTCGTCCGCGACCTCCTTCCATCCGCCGTCCTTGAGGACGAGGAGGGACTTCAGACGGCTGCCCAGGGTGAGCACGCGGTCGTCCTTCATGACGGTGGGGGGCTCGGAGAGGTCGTAGACGGCTTTGAGCCCGGATACCTGAAGGAACGAGCCCTTGTGGAGGCGTTTCGTGGGGTCGTAGGCGTCCGCTTCGCCCGCGATCAGGGCCGAGGCGGAGATCTCGAGCACCCTGCGCAGCTCCTTTCCCGTCAGGGTCAGCACGAAGATCCGGTCCCCGAAGGGCAGCATGTCCGCGAGGGTCCGTTCCGAGAACTTCCCCGCGGGATAGATGATGTCCCCGCGGATCCCTCCGCTGTTGATCAGGGCCACGTCCGTGCCGGCCTTGAAGCGCATGCTGTCGGTGATGAAGTTCCCGATGGGCGCCTCCCCGGTCCGCAGGGTTTTCTCCCGGGCGTCGATCGGGCGTGCGAAGTTTCCGATCACGCGGCTGAGGGCGCGCGCCAGCTTGTCCTCGTATTCGAGGGCGACCTCCAGCACTCCGGGGTCGGGTGCCGCCCGGTCCCGAATGGGAAGCAGCTTCCACGAGGTTCTTCGGGCGTCCAGCCTGCCGTCCTTGATCCTGATGCCAAGGCGCCCCACGAATTGTCCCCATACGCCGCTCCATATGAGGACGGTCTTGCCGCCCTCCGGATCCTTGATGAAGATGGGTTTGTCGGCCTCCCTGACGGGGGACCCGCATCCCGTGATGACGTGTATTCCCGCCACCGACTTGGCCAGTGCGACGCTCTCATTCTCGTAGAGGCCGCTGAGAAGGACGATGACGTCGGCGCCCTTCCGCCTCAGATCGTCCACCATCTCCCGGGCCACGGCGCTGAAATCCGGATCGAACGAGACCCCCTCGGGCTGGTTGGTCAGCCGCATAATAGCGGGGGAGAGGAGCCCGAAAAATCCCACCTTCATGTCGCCCGCCTGCAGCACGACGTTCTTCTGCAGGGTGCCCGGCAGCTCGGGGTCCCGTGTGACGAGGTTCGAGATGACGATGGGGATGTGGGTCGCGGAAAGCGCCTCCTTCAGGTGCCCCAGGCCGTAGTCGAACTCGTGCTTGCCGAGCGAGTTGACCGCGACCCCGGCCTTCTCGAGCGCGGTCATCTCGGGCCTGCCCTTGAAATAACGCCACATCGTCCCCGCGACGGCCTCTCCGGTCGCGGCGAATATGGGGTTGACGCTCTTCCTCATGTCCGCTTTCACGATTCCCGCGGCCGCGGACAGTCCCCCCATGGCGGGAAGCGACTGCTTCGCCGATGCCTTGACGGGCAGGAGGCGGCTTTGGAGATGATTGAGCGAATAAAGGGTGACCTCCCCGTCCCGGGCGTACGCGGCGCACGTCCCCACGAGGAGACAGATCGACAGGAGGAGCCTCCGGAGCAGTCGTTTTTTCATGATCGCCTCAACACTCCTTGTCCGGACAATGGACACCGCCGGGATGACGTCCGGCCGCCCGATTCGGGCCGGGGGGCGGAAGCGGCGTCCCGTATATTCTAACAGCAGTGTAGGGCTTCCCCATCCCGATTACAACCCCAATCCTCATCCCTCAAACAAAAATAGTTTGTGGGCGTCGGCTGAATGTCGGCTAGATATTGAACCGTATCTCGATCATGTCCCCGTCCCGGACCCGGTACTCCTTTCCCTCGAGCCTCAGGACGCCCTTGTCGCGGCAGGCGGCGAGCGTCGCCCCGCACGAGACGAAGTCGTCGTAGGCCACCACCTGGGCCCGGATGAATCCGCGGGCGAGGTCGGAGTGGATGGCGCCGGCCGCGTCCACCGCGGTGTCGCCGTCGTGCAGCGTCCAGGCGCGAACCTCGTCCGCGCCGCTCGTGAAGAACGACAGGAGCCCCAGCAGGCGGTACGCCTCGTGGATCAGGCGGTCCCGGCCCGGCTCGTCGATCTTCAGCTCCTTCATGAATTCCTCCTGTTCCCCCGGCTCCAGCTGCGCCAGGTCCATCTCGATGGACCCGAAGATGCGCAGGGTCAGGAGCCCCTTCTCCCCCATGGCCGCCTCCAGGGCGTCCGCGGCCGGGACGGAGCCCGTCTGCCCCTCGTCCAGGTTCAGCACCACCAGCTCCGGCTTCAGGGTCAGGAAGGCGAACCCCGACAGCGTCCTTTTCTGTTCGTCGGTCAGGGGGTACTCCCGCAGCGGCCGTTCCTCCATCAGGTGGTCCTGGAGCGCGTGCAGAAGCTCGGCCTCCGCGGCCTCCGCGGGGGTCGTCTTCTTCTTCGCCGCCTTCTCGTCCAGTCGGGAGAGCCGGTTTTCGATGACGCCCAGATCTCGGTAGATCAGCTCCATCTCCACGATTTTCCAGTCGCGCAGGGGGTCGATGGAGTTCTCCGGGTGGGGAACGTTCGGGTTCCCGAAGACCCGAACGACGTGCAACAGCGCGTCCGACTCCGAGACGAAGGAGAGGAAGGAGGTCCCCAGCCCCGCGCCCTTGCTGGCGTCCCGGGAGAGCCCCGCCAGGTCCACGAACTCCACCGTCGCGGGCGTCGCCTTTTTGGGCGCGAAGATCTCCACCAGCCTGTCGAAGCGCCTGTCCGGCACGCTGACCAACGCCCGGTTGGGCTCGGTCTTGCCGCTGGCGTAGGGCTTGACCTCCGCCCCGGCCCGGGTGATCACGTTGAAGACGGTCGACTTGCCGCAGAGCGGTAGGCCGACGATTCCACATTTCAACAAAAGAAATCCCTCCAGATCCGAACGGAACACGCGCCGGCACCGCGGCGCCGGCAATTCGTTCCCGATTTTTTCATGACGGCATCATTTCACCCTATTATTATACGCGTAGGGGCGTCATGGGCCCGTCCCGTCCTCCTCCGGACCCAGCGACCCCCTCAGGCGCCGCAGGACCAGGGCCAGGAACGCCAGGGACACCAGGCTGCCGAGGAAGGCCGCGAGGGACTGGAACCACCAGATGTGCTGCGGGGCGAACCACAGGAAGAAGAGCCGGGCCGCGGAGATGCGGAAGACGATGGAGCGCAGGATCTGGACGATCGTCCCGTAGAGCGACTGCCCGATGCCGACGAAGAACGCGCCGACGAGGATCAGGAAGACGCTGCAAGGATAGGAGGGGACGGACGCCCTGATGGCCCGGACGGCCATCTCGGTCGTCTCCTGCGAGGGGCGGAAGATCCCCAGGAAGAGCCTCGGCCAGACGTAGATGACCGCGCCGATCGAGCCCATCAGGATCATGCCCAGCAGGAGCGCGGAGCGCAGGCCCGCGGTCATGCGGTCCAGGTCCCGCCTGCCGTAGTTGTAGGCGACGTAGGGGATGAGCGCCATGTAGAGGCCGAAGAGGAAGTTGAACGCCAGGTCCTCCACCCTCATGCCCAGCATCCATGCGGAGACCGCGCGGTGCCCGTAGTTCATCAGGATGCTGTTGGTCCCGCCCATCCCCATGGCCACGCTGGCCGTCGTCAGGGCTATGGGGACGCCGATCCGGAGGATGGGGCCCCACCAGGCGCAGAGCTCCGTCCTGGGATGGAGGAGAGGCGGCACGGGGATGGCGCTGATGCGCGGCATCTTCCTCAGGAGGTAGAGCACCGAGACGACCCGCGAAAGACAGGTTGCGGAGGCCGCGCCCGATACGCCCCAGCCGAACGTGAAGATGAAGAGCGGATCGAGGAGCATGTTGACCGTGTTGGCGAGGGCGATGGCCTTGAAGGGCGTCAGGGTGTCCCCCTGGGCGCGGGCGGTGGTGTTGGCGATGTAGGTGTAGCCGATGAACGGCAGCATGAGCGGCGTCCACAGGTTGTAGAGCCAGCACAGCCGCAGCAGCTCGGGGTCCCCTCCGGCCCCGAGCGCCTTGAACAGGGCGCCCGATACCGGGGGCAGGAGCATCGGTGCGGACAGGAGGCAGACGAGATAGAGCAGGGCCAGGGCGCTGCGCGCGACGTGCCGGGCGGTATCGGGGTCATGTCGGCCCAGGTGGCGTCCCATGAGCGCGGCCGCGCCGCCGCCCACGCACTCGAGCGTGGCGAAGGCGCACAGGTTGACGGGCAGGTTGAAGGACATGGCGGCCATGGGCAGCTCGCCCAGCCAGGAGACGAAGATGGTGTCCACCAGTCCCAGCAGGCCGTTGAACAGGAAGAGTCCCACCGAGGGCACGGCCAGGACGATCAGCGCCCTCATGGGGCTGTCCTTCTCGAGGTCGGCGCGGCCGGAAAGAAGGGACGTCCAGGGGCGGGGGAAAACGGCTTCTCGGTTTGTCGGCGGCTTTGGCGGCACGGTCATGCGTTCCCTCCCGAACGAGAATGTAATGCAAAGAGTCATGACGGAAAACAGGGGCGCCCATCCTCGCTCGCGGCCGGGGAAGAGGGGAGAGTCGTCGAGTCCAGGCCATTATAGCGCATCCCCCGTGCTCCGGGTCCCTTGACGGAGGCTCGAAGCGATACGCTATAATACCCGGCGGGGATGGATTTCGCGCATGGTCTCGGATGGCCGGGGGCCGAAGGGCGTAGGCCGTTTCGAGAGAACCATGCGATTCTTACCAGGGGGGCGAGTTCTTGAGTTCCACGGACAAAAAGTATCTCGTGGGGGCCGAGGTCTGGACGGGCACGGGACAACGTCTGAAGAAGGGCGTCGTCGTCCTGGAGGGAGGCCGCATCGCCCAGGTCGGGGAGGATATCCCCGTTCCGGCGGGGGCCGATGTCGCCGACCTCGGAGGGTGTCTCGTCACCCCGGGGCTGATCGATGCCCACGTCCACATGGGGACCTACAACGAGGGGTTCCCCGAGAGCATGCAGGATGCCAACGACATGGTGGAGCCCGTGCTGCCTCAGCTTCGCATTCTCGACGCCCTCTATCCCGGGGACACGTCTTTTTCCGACGCCCTTTCGGGCGGCGTGACCTGCGTGCAGTCTTTGCCGGGGAGCGGCAACGTCATCGGCGGCCAGGGCATGGTGGTCAAGACGAAGCCCGACATCGTGGAGCGGATGGCGGTTCTGCCGTGCTCCGCGATGAAGGCCGCGCTGGGGGAGAACCCGGTGCGCGTCTACAATGCCAAGGGCAAGCTGCCGAACACCCGCATGGGGAACGCCTGGCTGATGCGCGACGCCCTCGTGAGGGCGCGGAACTACGGGGCGAAGCGCGATGCCGCGGCGAAGAAGGGGGAGCCCTTCGACCGCGACCTTGGTATGGAGGCGCTTCTTTCCGTCCTGGACGGGACGATGCCGTTCCGGGTCCACTGCCACCGCCTGGACGACATCCAGACGGCGGTCCGCATCTCCGAGGAGTTCGGCCTGCGCTATACCATCGAGCACTGCACGGAGGGGCACCTCGTCGCGCCCTGGCTGGCGGAGAAAAAGGTCTTTGCCGCCGTGGGGCCGACGCTCTCGTCGAAACCCAAGATCGAGCTCCGCAACAAGTCCTGGGATACGCCCGTGACGCTCTGGAGGGCCGGTGTCCACTTCTGCATCATCACGGACCACCCGGTCATTCCCATTGAGCACCAGATCGTCTGCGCCTCCTTGGCCGTGAAGGCGGGGCTGCCCCCGGACGAGGCGCTGAGGGCGGTGACCCTGTATGCCGCCGAGCACCTGGGGCTGGAGAAGCGGATGGGGTCCATCGAGCCCGGCAAGGACGCCGACCTGGCGGTCTGGGACGGGGACCCTCTGGACGCCCGGACGCACGTCGTCAAGACCTTCATCGACGGCGCGGAGGTCTACAGCCGCTGAGGCGGGGCGTCCCCCAAATTCCTCATTTCGAGATGCGTCATTTCGAGAGATGGATCAGCAGCGCCAGGGAAAGGCGCAGGAAGGGAAATCCGCTCAGGCTTCCCGGGGGCAGGAGGGATTCGATCTTCCCGAGGCGGTAACGAAGGGTATTGCGGTGAAGGTGCAGCGTCCTGGCGGTCTCCTTATGATTGCGGTCGCACAGGATAAAGGCATGGAGCGTATTGATCAGCTCGGCATCGTGCCGGGCATCGTAGTCCATAAGCGGGGCAAGCAGAAGCCGTGCGGAACGATGCGCTCCTTCGGGGGCGCTGTTCCGCAGCAGGGGGACGAAGAGCTCCATGTCCTCGAACGCATGGGCCCCCCCATCCAGGCCGAGAAGGCCGAACAGACCCAGGACCCATTTCGCCTCCTCATAAGATTTCCTGAAATCCTTGAGCCGATGAAATCCCCCCATGGCAATACGGGCCCCTCCCGCCAGGAGGGAAAGGGAATTGGAGAGCGCCTCCGAAACCTCATCGGGACGGGACATCAGGACGATGGTCTCGGATGAGGTCCGGACCGCGGCAAAGAGGCCGACCCCGCGCATCAGGGACCTGAGTGCGCTCACCCCCATCTCGGCCCCTGCGTCCCGAAAAGCGATGAGAACCACCTGGACCCGAGTGTCCAGGGGAAAGCCCGCCTCCTCGAAGCGGAGGAGCGAGCGCATGGGGGAGTCCCCGAACAGGGCCTCCTCGAGGCAGTCGTCCAAAATGCCGCCGAACGAGGGATCCTCCCGCTCATCCGCCAGGATCGCCTCCATGGCGGCACGAATGGCATGGGAGTAGCGAAGCTCCGAGGGCAGCAGGACGATCGGAAAGTCGTTCTCGTCCGCGTACGCATAAAATTCGTCCGGCAGCCTGTCCAGGAAACGCCCCAGCTTGACCCCCAGCCCGGCCGCCCCGTTCCGGACCAGGCTGCGCAGAAAATCCATGAAGGCGGCCTCCTCCCCGTGCAGGGCATAGGCCGTAGTGAGGAAGAACACGTCGGGGCTCACCCAGAAGCGGATGTCCGGGACCTCGGCAATATCGATATAGCGTACCCGC
>NZ_CALIAA010000053.1 GCF_938040765.1 uncultured Fretibacterium sp. | reverse complement strand
TGCGGGCTTGGCGTCCCAAGGAGGTTACGAGCTTTCCCGACAAAACTGGAAGTAGTTTACCAGCCCTGGTATCACTTCCACGTTACTTATTCTACGAGGAGGTTTTTTCGATGGCCGGCTTTGCATGACGGGACGCGATCGGCGAAGATGCACGGGATGCATGTTCGAATCCCCGGAGTCCGTCCCTCCCGCCGTCGGCCCCCTCCGCTCCGTTCCGCCGCCGCGCCGGCGCATGACCCCGGCGAGCCTCGCCGGAGCCTCGACTCGACCGGCGGGAGCTTTGGCGCCGTTGCCCGCAAGGGCGGACCCGACCGAACCGGGCTCCCCCGCATTCGTGCGGAGGCCCGTCCGCCCGTGCTCCGGATGCGGAGCACGTTGCACTCGCCTCCATCCTCTATTCATCCTCGAAATCCTCGGATCGTGAACATACTCGGAAAATCGTTGAACGGAAGGAGCCTTCAAAATGAAGACCATGATGAAAAAACTGTTGACGTCGGCTCTGCTGACCCTTTCCCTTTCTGCGGCATCGGCCCTTGCCGAGCCCCTCGACGCGTTCAAGGGACTCTCGGGGACCCTGGACATCGCGGGCGGCACCGCCCATATCCCCGTCATGAAAAAGGCGGCCCAGAACATCATGTCCGCCTACCCCGACATCCGCATCTCCGTCGCGGGGGGCGGCTCGGGCGTCGGCGTCAAGCAGGTTGGGGAGGGCCTCGCAGCCATCGGAAACACCGGACGTCCCCTGAAGGACGAGGAGATTTCAAAGTATGGACTGGTGACCTTCCCCTTCGCTATCGACGGAGTGGCCGTCGCGGTCCATCCCGACAATCCCGTCAAGAGCCTCTCCGGGGAGCAGATCATGGACATCTACTCGGGCAAGGTTACGGATTGGAAGGAGCTCGGCGGGGAGCCCGGGGCCATCGATCTCTACGGCCGTGAGGACGGCAGCGGGACCCGCGAGACCTTCACCGACAAGCTGCTCGGCAAGGCGCAGCTCTCCCCGTCGGTCAACGTCGTCGGCTCCAACGGCGCGATGAAGACGGCCATCGCTCAGGACAGGCGGGCCATCGGCTACGTGGGCATCGGGCACCTGGACGCCTCCATCGCCGGGGTCGCCCTGGACGGCGCGCTGCCGACGCAGGAGAACGCCGCGTCCGGGGCCTACAAGGTCGTGCGCGATCTCTACATGAACACCAAGGGAGCCCCGACGGGCCTGACCGCGGCCTTCATCGACTACATCTACAGCGACGCGGGGGCGAAGATCATCGAGGAGAGCGGCTACATCCCCGTCCCCAAGCCCAAGAACTGAGGACGGCCCCGAGCTCATGCGCCCTTCGCATTCGGCTCCCCTCTGGCTGCGCGTGCTGGCCTGCTTTGTGGGGAGCGTGCTCTCGACCGTCTTCGCCTTCATCCTGTTCTCGGCGCTGGACGCTCTGAGGGCGGGGCAGGGGCTCTTTCTGTTCGGGCCGGTGTGGGACCCCCGTGCCGGCCGTTTCGGCATCGCGGCCATGATTCACGCCTCGTTTCTGCTGGCCCTCTCCTCGCTCGGTGCGGGGTGGCTGCTCTCCCTGGGGTGCTGCTGCATGCTCCGGGGGGCCGCACCGCGCCCCGCCGCCCGATTCCTCATGGGCATCCTGCGCTTCATGACCGCGGTCCCGACCGTCGTCTACGGTTTCACCGCCACGTTCGTGCTGGTCCCGGTCATCCGTAGCGCGCTGGGAGGAACGGGGTTCTGCTGGCTGGCGGCGGCCTCGATGCTTGCCCTGCAGGGCGTCCCGACCATGACGCTCGTCATGGATGGCGCCATGCGCTCCCGAAGTGCCGAGACGGCCCTGACGGCCTCGGCGCTGGGGATGACGCCCCTGCAGCATCTCGCCCGGGTGGCGATTCCGGGGTCCCGGCGCGCCCTCCTGACCGCGGCCGTTCTGGGCTTCGGCCGGGCCCTGGGGGACACCCTGCTCCCCACCATGCTGGCCGGGAACGCCGTCCAGTTCGCCCGTTCCCCCCTCGACTCCATGCGCAGCCTGACGGCCCATATCGGGCTGGTGCTCTCCTCGGACATGGGGGGCGGGGAGCACCTCTCCCTGCTGCTGGCCGGGGGGCTGCTCCTGATCGGCTCCGTCTGCGTCAGCCTTCTGGCCCGGAGCCTGGGCGGGAGGGAGTCCTCGTGAGGGCGCGGGAGGCGGGGCTTTGGGCCCTGAGCTGGGGCTCGGCCGTCGTCGTCTGCGCCGCATTGGGGGGATTGCTCTCCTTCCTCCTGGCGCGCGGCGTCCCGACACTGGGTCCCGCCCTCCTCTTCGGCAGCACCCCTCCGATGGAGGCCATCCTGGCGCTGAAACCCGTTTGGGACGGCATCTGGCCGGCCATGCTCGGCACGCTGTCCCTGCTGGCCGTGACCATGGCGCTGGCGCTCGTCCCGGGGATCGGCTGCGGAATCTACCTGGCCTGCTACGCTCCGCCCCGGAAAAAACAGGCCCTCGAGACGGCCGTCGACGTCCTTGCGGGGATCCCCTCCATCGTGATGGGGCTTTTTGGGTTCGTCCTGATCCTTTCCCTTCGGCGCACGCTGCTGCCCCGGGGGACGACCTGCCTGCTGCTCGCGTCCGTCTGCCTGGCCATCCTGGTCCTGCCCACCCTGGTCACGGCCACTCAATCGGCTTTGGAGGCCCTTCCGGAGCGCCTTTACATCGATGCCGCCGCCCTCGGGCTGTCCCAGGATCAGGCGCTGCGACACCTTCTGGTTCCCGCAGCCTCACCCGGGCTCCTCGGCGGCGTGATCCTGGCCATGGGGCGCACCGTGGAGGACACCGCCGTCATCATGCTCACCGGCGCCGTCGCGAACGCGGGGCTCCCCTCCGGGCTCACGGCCAAGTTCGAGGCCCTGTCCTTCCGAATCTACTACACGGCCGCACAGTACGCGGACCAGGACGAGCTCGCCCGGGCCTTCGGAACGGCCCTCGTCCTGCTGGCGCTGTCGGCCCTCCTGTCGCTTGCCGCGTATTGCCTGCAGCGAAGGCTGGAGAGGCGATGGCGCCGGGGCGGGGCATCGTGAGACCGGGGGGTATCGTGAGAAAGGAGGCATTCGCCTTACCTGTACCGTCCGGGGACGGAGCCCCTCTTTGCGCTTCCGTCCGGTCCCTCGACGTCTCCTTTGGGGGGCGTCGGGTCCTTCACGGCATCGACGCGGATTTCCCCGCCCTGAGGATCACGGTTCTGCTGGGGCGCTCGGGGTCCGGAAAGACCACGTTCCTCAGGGCCTTGAATCGACTGAACGAGTGCTTCGAGGGCTGCGAGAGCTCGGGGGACGTCCGGGTCTCGCTCGGCGGGATTCTGAGGCCGACGGCGGGCCCGAACGCACCCTCCGTCTCCCGGCTGCGCCGCGCCGCGGGGATGGTCTTCCAGACGCCCAACCCCTTGCCCATGAGCATCCGCAGGAACGTCACGCTCCCCGTGTCGCTGGCCGGAGACCTTTCCCGCGACAGGCTCGAGGAAGTGCTCAGGGAGCGTCTCCAGGAGGTCGGGCTCTGGGAGGAGGTCGCGGACCGGCTGGATTCCCCGGCGTCCACCCTGTCCGGGGGCCAGCAGCAGCGGCTCTGCCTCGCCCGCGCCCTGGCCCTCGACCCGGAGCTGCTTCTGCTGGACGAGCCGACCGCCTCGCTGGACCGGGACGCGGCCCTCAGGATAGAGGAGTTGATCCTGTCCTTTCGGGGACGCCGTTCCGTCATCCTGGTCTCCCATAATCTGAGGCAGGCCCGGAGGCTGGCCGATGCCGCCCTGGTCCTGTCCGGAGGCAGGATCGTGAAGCGGCTGGACGCGCGGGAACTGGGGGCCTCCATTGACGACGGCTCCCTCCTGGACGAGGCCTATGGAGACGCGGACCCGGCCGACGCCGCCCCGTCGGCGCGAACGGGGCCGTAAACGCCGTGAGGGCGTTTTCCCGCCGAACTTCTCCCGTGCTCTGTCAAGGGACAGAGAAAATGTCATGGTTGAAAGGGTGAAAAGGGACAGAGAAAATGTCATCCCCCCCGCCCTTGCTTCCTGCTCAAGTTGCATTGAGGCTGT
>NZ_CALIAA010000052.1 GCF_938040765.1 uncultured Fretibacterium sp. | reverse complement strand
TGCAGCTCGCGCTGCCCCAGCTTCCCGCCGAGGTGGTGGCCCGCGGGCTCTCGGCCTCCTCCATGGCCATGTCGCCCATCGCTCAGCTGAGCCTGGTCTCCCCCGGGGGGACCCACAGTTTACTGGAGCTCAACGACTACATGAAGAACAACGTCAAGGACGCCATCGACCGGATTGACGGCGTCGGGGATACGTTCCTCATCGGCTCGGGCCGGAGCCTCCGGATCTGGCTGAACCCGGATCGGATCGCCAACCTGGGGCTCTCGCCGGACGACGTGGTGGCTTCGATACGCAGCCAGAACCGTCAGGCGGCCCTCGGGGCCGTGGGGCGGGCGCCGGATAACGAGGAAACCCCGATGGCCTATTCTCTCGAGGCCAAGGGACGTCTCGTGGACGTCGAGGATTTTCGGAACGTGGTGGTGCACACGGCGCATGACGGCAGCCGGGTCACCCTGGGGCAAATCGCACGCATCGAGGTCGGGGCCGAGGGGTATGGCCTCGAGGGATACGTGAACGGCGCTCCGTCGTCAAGCCTGAAGATCAGCCAGTCGCCGGGGTCCAATGCCTTCGACGTCATGAAGGCCATCAGGGCCCGGATCGCCCGGCTGGAACGGGACTTCCCCGACGACATGGAGATGGACGTCGTCTACGACGCCACGGCCTTCGTCAGGGCGTCTCTGAAGGAGATCGTCGCGACCCTGGCGCTCACCTGCCTGCTGGTGGCGGTCGTCTGCTATCTGTTCCTCCAGAGCTGGAGGACGACCTTTGTGCCCGTGGCAGCCATTCCCGTCTCCGTCCTGTTCGCCCTCGCCGGGCTGTCGGTGCTCGGGTACAGCCTCAACATCCTCACTCTGTTCGGATTCATCCTGGTGATCGGCACGGTGGTGGACGACGCCATCCTCGTGGTGGAACGGGTGCAGTTCATCATGAAGCGGGACGGGACCGATTCCCGGTCGGCGGCTATTCGCGCGATGGAGGACATCGCGACGCCCATGATCGCCACGACGCTGGTGTTTTTGGCCATCTTCGTGCCCGTGGCCTTCATGAAGGGGATGACCGGCATC
>NZ_CALIAA010000051.1 GCF_938040765.1 uncultured Fretibacterium sp. | reverse complement strand
AATCTTTTGTCAGCACGCACAAACTGAAATATTATATCATTTCGAGAAAAATTTCCTTTCTCATGACAAAAATTTCCTCCCGCATAAGCCATCGCCTGTTTGTGGTGTCATACTGTTTCCATGACAGGCAGAGATGCCAAATCACCCCTGGGAGGTGCTTCCATTTGAAGAATATGAGAAACCGGCGCGGCGCGTTGAACTTCGTCATGCTCTTTCTTCTGGGTATCGTGCTGTTGGCGAACGGAGGCTGCGGAGGGAGCGGAAATGCGGCATCGCTCTTTGCGGGGGGGCGGGGAACGCAGGAGGATCCTTACCGGATCGAGACGGCGGAACAGCTCGCAAAGATCAAGGATTACCGGGATAAAGCCTTCATCCTGGCCTCGGACATCGACCTGTCGTCGTACGGCAACTGGGATCCGATCGGCACATTCAACATGGCGAGCGACGACCCCGAAAAAAGTGAGGCCGCCGAGTCCTCGCTCGCCTTCGTGGGCAGGTTCGACGGCGACGGACACACGATCTCGAATCTGACCGTCAACCGGCCCGAGAGCGTGGGCGTTGGGTTGTTCGGCTTCGTCATGGGTGATGCCGCCTCTCCGTCCATCCGGAACCTGACCGTCCGCAACGCGGACGTCAAAGGCGCCTGCATGGTTGGGGGCGTCGTCGGGGTGATCAACGGCGGGATAACCGGCATCAAGCTGACCGGCGGGAACAGGGTGGAAGGCTACGCGGTCGGCGCCGTTGGCGGCATAGCGGGAATGGGGTACGGCGCCATCGAAAACTGCTCCGCCAACGCCAGCGTAACTTCCAACGGGAAGAACATGCAGGGGCTCGGCCTCATCTGCGGGGGCGGCAAGTGGCTGACCGTCCGCGCCTGCACGGCAGCGGGGAACGTCACGGCAAAGGGATTCGGGGCTTTCTCGGTAGGAGGGCTGGTCGGCTGCATCCAGGAATCGCCGGTCATGGAGAACTGCACCGTCAAGGCGACCATCGATGCCTCGGACGAAAAGAGCTTCATGGTCGGCGGGTTGACGGGGCACGCCGGCAATTACGACAAGAACAACCCCACCCTGATCCGGAACTGCTCTGCCGACGTCGACATCACGGTCTCGCCTTCGTCGAAGCGGGTCGGCGGGCTGATCGGCGGAAACCTCTTCGTGTCGGCGTTCCTGGAGGAGCACCCGGACCCCTCGCTCTATCGCATCACCGGCTGCGCCACGTCCGGGTCCATCAAGGGGAACGCGAGCCAGGTCGGGAGCATCGCCGGATACGGCTACGACTCCTCCGTCACGGACTGCACGAGCACGCTCGTCTGGAGCGGCGGGGCGATCGAACAGGTTGGCCTGATGCACAGCGCGGGGGATACGCCCGATCCCATCGGCAAGGATTATTACGCGGGCGAATGAACGATCGTCAAATGAAAAGGTGAGGCCATGCGTGCCTGATCGCACCGGGAGGCCGGCCGTCCGTTGGGCGGCCGGCCTCCCTCATCGCCGTGCATACCGTCCGGGACGCGGCGGCTCCATCCGCATAGGCGCAGGGCCCTGCACAAGGATGCCCACGGCAGGCCGCGTGGTGTACAATGAAGACAACACGACACCGAGGAGGCGCATCCTTTGCTGCTGATAGAAAATCCATCCACCGACCCCGCGTACAACCACGCCCTCGAGGAGTATCTTCTGAGAAACGTCCGGGAGGACGTCTTCATGGTCTGGCAGAACGTGCCGACGATCCTGATCGGCCGCAACCAGGACGCCCGCTGCGAGTACGACGCCGACTACGCTGAGGAGAAGGGCATCCGGGTGGTGCGCCGGCTCTCGGGCGGGGGCACCATCTACTGCGACCTCAAGAATTTGCAGTACACCCTCATCGCCCCCTTCCGGGACGAGGGGGAGAACCCGTTCCTCAAGTTCGCCGCCCCGGTCGTCGACGCCCTGAGACAGCTCGGGATCGACGCGGAGTTCACGGGCCGGAACGACATCACCGTGGAGGGCAAGAAGGTCTCCGGCAACGCCCAGTTCCGGTTCGAGAACCGGGTGCTGCACCACGGGACGCTCCTGTTCGACGTGGATAGGGAGGCCATCTCCAAGGCCCTGAGGCCCAACCCGATCAAGCTCGTGAACAAGCAGATCCAGTCCGTCGCCAGCCGGATCGGGACGCTTTCCGAATACGTCCGCATGGACGTGAGGGCGTTCATGGAGTACCTGAAAGGCCACTTCATGAAGCACTACGGCATCCGGGAGACCTACGTCCTCCGCGAGGACGAGCTGCGGGAGGTGCTGCGGATCAAGCGGGAGCGCTTCGACTCCCCCTCCTGGAACCTGGGGGTTCGGTATCGTTTCACCCACAGCTACGACGTCCACCACCCCTTCGGCATGATCGGCTATCGTCTCGACGTCGACGCAGGGGTCATCCGGCACGCGGAGATCCTGGGGGACTTCTTCGGGGACCGTGACGTCTTCGAGCTGGCGCAGCGGCTGAAGGGAAACGCCCTGGAACATGGCGCCCTGATTCGATGCCTGGAGGGCGTCCGGGCCGGGGACTACATCCACGGGATGGAGAACGAGGTGCTGATCGGGGACATGATGGCCGCCCGGGCCACGGACGCGGCCTGAGGCCGGAACAAGACCGTCTTAGAAAAGACAACAGGGAGGGATCGGACCATGACAACCGCAAAGACAGCGGTACGCAAGCCCGAGTGGCTGAAGATCAAGATTCAGGGCGGCCGCCCGTTTCAGGAGGTCGAGGAGCTCCTGAGGGGCCTGCACCTGAACACCGTGTGCCAGGAGGCCAACTGCCCGAACCGCATGGAATGCTACGGCAAGAGGACGGCGACCTTCATCATCCTGGGCCGGAACTGCACGCGCAACTGCACCTTCTGCAACGTCAGCCGGGAGCTCCCCGACCCCGTGGACCCGCTGGAGCCGGAGCACGTCGCCAGGGCCGTCCACTCGCTGAAGCTCCGCCACGCCGTCGTCACCTCCGTCACGCGGGACGACCTCCCCGACCAGGGCGCGGGGCAGTTCGCCGCCTGTCTCCGGGAGCTCCGGGCGCTGTGCCCGGACACGACCGTCGAGCTGCTGATCCCGGACATGCAGGGGCGCGAGGACCTGCTGGACATCATCCTGGCGGAGCGTCCGGACGTCCTGAACCACAACGTGGAGACGGTGCCCTCCCTGTACTTCAAGGTCCGCCCCCAGGCGAACTTCGAGCGGTCCCTGGCCGTCCTCCGCTACGCGAAGGAGAAGGGCTTCAAGACGAAATCGGGCATCATGGTCGGGCTCGGCGAGCGGGAGGACGAGGTGATCGACGTCATGAAGCGGCTCAGGGAGGGGGACTGCGACATGCTGACCGTAGGGCAGTACCTCCAGCCGACCTCGCGGCACATCGCGGTGCACGAGTACGTCACCCCCGAGACGTTCGAGTTCTACCGCGTCAAGGCCCTGGAGCTCGGCTTCGCGCGGGTGGCCTCCGGGCCGTTCGTCCGCAGCTCCTACAAGGCCGAGGCGCTGTGATTCCACAGCCCCGAGTTTCCCGATTCGAAGAGGAGGATGACATGAGATCCGGAACGTTCGTTTTGGGACTGGCGCTGGCGCTGGCCCTGGCCGTCCCCGCCCCGGCCTTGTCGACGGCCGGGGATGCGGGCGCCGAACCGTCGGTGCGCGTGCAGGAGGCGGAAGGCGCGCTGGCCGGTTTTCCCGAGCATGACGAGTTCATCGCCGACACGACGGAGCCGCAGGTCAAGGTTCTGTTCTCGACCGGGAAGGACGCAAGGGACTTCAAGGTTCTGGCGCTCACCCTCGAGGACTCGGACGAAAAGATAACGTTTTCGGCCAAAGAGCTGTATGCCCTCGACAAGCTGACGCCGAAACGTCCTTTGGTGGTGGGATTGACGTCCTACGGAACGATCCCCCATTACGGGATCTCCTACGTGGACGAAAACGGCGCGACACGGAGCTTCGCCGTCAGCGAGAGCGGAGAGGACGGCTCGCTTTTCCTGATGGAAATCTCGACGGTCCCCTGAGACGGCATCCGGGGTCCTTTGCCGGGAGAGGCCCGGGCCGACGCTCGAGGGAGCTCGGTCCGGGCCTCTCTCCGGTGCGACGAGGCCGAGATTCTCGGGCCTTCGTGGGCCTCAATACGGCTCCGCCGGCTCGATGTCCACCGACGAGGCGGGCCGCGGGGCGTCGGCGTGCAGAGGGGGCTTTCGGTTGCTCAGCACCATCACCTTTCCCGCGTCGTAAAGCACGTTGACCTCCTGCGGCAGAGGGGCCAGGAGCTGCTGCTCGCTCCCGACCAGCAGAAGGACCCGTTCCTTACCCTCCCAGAGGAGGTGCAGCGCCGTGTCGTTCTCCACCTTCTGCTCCGCGAACCCCGGCATCAGCGGGCTGTTGACCAGGATGGAGTCCTTCAGCGTGTAGAAGAACAGGGAGGGCCGGTTCATGACGTACTGGGCCAGGACGCAGCGATCCACGTTTCCGATGGCCAGCCCCGCCTCCCGCACGGAGGTGTTCTCCGCCAGGAGGTCGAAGACCCCGGCCAGGGGAAGAAGCGCCAGCATCGCCGCGGCGGAGAGGTTGCGCATCATCTTGGACGGCTGCCGCGTCTTGGCGTAATACCAGCTCGCGCCGCCGAACAGGATCAGGAAAACGGCCCAGGGGACGATGGAGAGCAGCGCGGACAATAAAACGGGAAAGGCCCCGAGGGACAGGAAGAGCCCCACGGTGAGGGCGAGCAGCAGGCAGATCAGGTTGAGCGCCACGGCGCCCTGCAGCACGCGGACCCGGTCCTTTTCCAGCCACTCGTCGATGCAGTCCCCGGTCAGCGCCGCCAGGGGCGCGAGGCAGGAGACGAGGGCCAGAGCGTCGCCCATGAACACCCCGAAGAGGAGGAACACCCCGGCCCCGATGAGCAGGAGGAGCCTCGGGCCCTCCGGGTTCAGCAGGTCCTCCCCGCTCCGAGGCCACGAGGCCGCGACCGCGCGCAGAAGGAACCCCGTCCAGGGAAGGCTCCCCGCCGCCAGAACCGGCAGGGCGAAGGAGGCGGAGGGCAGGGCCGCGGGCGTACGGTAGAGCATCAGCGTCAGGGCCATCGGGTTCTCCAGGCGCAGCAGGAGCATGTAGCCCAGCGCCAGCACCGCCGTGACCGCGGCGCCCGGCCTGTAAAGCAGGGGGCGGGTCAGAGCCCCGGGGTCGTCGGTCAGGACCGAGTAGAGGTAAAGGCAGAGCCACGGCAGAAGGATGCCCTCCGGGCCGTGGACGATGAAGGCCAGCGCCGCGGCGGCATGGGCCAGGACGGCGTAGCGCCGGTCGTCCCACGCCCTGACGAACCCCGCCAGGGCGAACGCGACGAGGCAGGCGTAAAGGGCGTGCGGGGCCGCCAGCTGGGAGGCGGCGAACCCCAACAGGGAGGTCCCGCAGATCACGGCCGCCAGACGCGCCCCGCGAACCCGGCCCCGCCGGACCGCCAGGGCCGCCGCGGCCGCCATGCCGAGGCCGGCGAGCGCCGGCCAGAAGCGGACGGAGAACTCGTCCCACCCCAGGATATGCAGGGACAGGGCCTCGAGCCACCAGAACCCCGTGGACTTTCCGAGGTAGGGGGTCCTCCCGATGCCGGGCCGCAGGGAGGACCCCTGAAAGGCGGCGTTCGCCCCGATGGAGGCGTGGATTCCCTCAAGGGGATCCAGGAGCCCATGATCGCCGATGCCCCGGAAGCAGAGGTAGCCCAGGATCAGGGCGATCAATAGAGCGACCCGATGCCGGGAACAGAAGGTCTTCAGGGACACGGTCTCACCCCGTCGAGACGAAAACGCCGATTCCATCCACCCGCACCGTGGAGCAACTTAACGGACATCGTCCGAGAGGGTCTGGAGCAGGTCGCAGCCGACAAGCGTCAGCGCGCACGCCTCCAGGGCGAAGGGAAGCCGCCCCACGTAGACGCCGTCCAGCTTGACGTAGTTCCCCGGCTTGAGCCCGGCCAGCGGCGTCGCCAGGGACGGAGCGTAGAACACGGCCTGGAGGTTGTCCTTGGGAATGAGCGATGGGGACGAGGGGCCGAATTTGAGGACGTAGCCGTAGTCGTTCAGCCGCTCCAGGGTGTTCACGTAGCCGCTGACGACGATGCGCTTGTCCTTCCAGCGCCGGTCGAAGGAGGCCTCCCCCTGCGCGATCTCCCGGGCCAGGACGCTCGCCTCCTGAACCCCCTCCTTCCGGTCCGCTATGCGCTGCTCCACGTCGCGGTAGAGGGGAAGGAACTGCTCGAACCCCTGACCGACAAGGGGGTCGAGCAGCGCAAGGGCGTCGTCCAGGCGGCGCTCCCCCCCGTGGGCGTTGGCGTAGAAAAAGGCCAGGACATAGTCCACATAGGGGTCCTTGCCCTTGGCCTCCTCCAGCTTGGCGCGCCACTCCATGGGCGACCGCCTCTCCCCGCCCACCCCGGAGAGGGAGAAGTTCGCCAGCTGAGCCATGGCCCGGTAGTCCCCCTTGGCCTCGGCCCTGCGGTACCACTCCCCTGCCAGGCCCTCGTCCTGGGAGACCCCCTCGCCGTAGTCGTACATGACCGCGATCGCCGTCATGCAGCGCGGGTCGTCCGAGGCGAGCATCCACTGGTTCAGGGCCTCCGTATAGTCCCCGGCCCGACGGGCCTCCAGCCCCTCCTCATAGCTTCCGTCCGCCCCCAGGGCAAGGAACGGCAGCAGCAGCAGGGCTGCGAATATCCTTTTCATCACGGCGCCTCCCTCATGCGCACATCATTTGCAAGCCCCGTTTGCGGGCCTCATTTGAACAGGGGCAGGAGCGCCTTGAACCCCGGCGCCTTCGAGTTCCCCAACATCTGGTAGATGACCGTCTCCGTCGGCACGACGAGGGCGCCGCATCCCCGCGCCGCGTCCAGGGCCAGGGCGTGATTCGCCGCGTCGCGGCTCCCGCAGGCGTCGGCGACGAGGACGACGCTCCGCCCCCGTCCGATCAGGTCCATCACGGTGGACAGGATGCAGATGTGGGTCTCTATCCCGAACAGGACCGTAACGGGCCGGTCCAGCGCGTCCAGCGCCTCGTCGAAGCCGTCGTGTCCGCAGCAGGAAAAGCTCGTCTTCTCGATGCACGGCGTCCCCGGCGGGAGGAGCGAGGACAGCTGGAGCAGGGTGGGTCCGATGCCCTTGGGGTACTGTTCGGTGACGAGCAGCGGCAGGTTCAGCACCCTCACGGCGGTCAGCAGGCGCACGACGTTCCGCAGCACGGCCTCCCTCCCGGAGATGAGCGGCATCAGGTGTTCCTGGATATCGACCATCAGCAGGGCCGAGTTCTTCGCTTCCATCGGTACGAACATCGAAACACAATCTCCTTCTTCCGTCGTGAAGGACTTTTTCATGCTCGGGGATCTGCGCGGGGTTCCGTTTCCCCCACGTCCTCGGGATCCTTCAACTTTCCGGCGTTTTCATTATACAATAAGGGAAATTCCGGCGTTCGAGGCCGGACGGGGGGCCCGCCGGGCCCCGCTCGGGGAGTGTGGAAAGGTGAAACGTGAAAGCCTGCGCGGCTGCAAGCGCATCGTCGTCAAGGTGGGGACCAGCTCCATCACTTACCCCACGGGAAAGATCAACCTGGAGAAGATGGAGCGGCTGGTCCGGGAGCTCGCCGACCTGCACAACTCGGGGCGCGAGCTGATCCTCGTCAGCTCGGGGGCCGTGGGAGCCGGGGCCGGAAAGCTGGGGCGGACCCCGTCCAGCCTTCCGGAGAAGCAGGCCCTGGCCGCCGTGGGGCAGGGCCTGCTGATGCAGATGTACGAGAAGTTCTTCTCGGAGTACTCCAAGAGCGCGGCCCAGATCCTCCTGACCCGCGACTGCTTTGCGGACCCGAGCCGGTACCTGAACTTCCGCAACACGGTCTTCGCGCTGCTGGACTACGGCGTCATTCCCATCGTCAACGAGAACGACACCGTCGCGGTGGACGAGCTGAAGTTCGGGGACAACGACCGCCTCTCGGCGATGGTCGCCTGCAACTCCGAGGCCAACCTGCTGATCATCCTGTCGGACATCGACGGCCTCTACGACGCCGACCCCCGCAGGAACCCCGACGCGCGCCTGATCCCCGAGGTCGCTGCCATCACGGAGGCGATGGAGGCCAACTCGACGACGAAGGGCAGCTCGATGTCCAGCGGAGGGATGGCCACCAAGCTGGCCGCGGCGCGGATCACGATGTCCAACGGGATCCCGATGGTGATCGCCTCCAGCGACGAGCGCAGCGCGATCCGGCGCATCGCCGGGGGCGAGCCGATCGGGACCTTTTTCGTCCCCGGCCGGGAGGGGTACGCCGCACGCAGGCAGTGGCTGGCCGTCGGCAGCACCCCCAGGGGCGTCCTGCGGGTGGACCCAGGGGCCGAGCGCGCCCTGCTCCATCAGGGCAAAAGCCTCCTGCCCTCGGGCATACGAAGCGTCGAGGGGGATTTCCATCCGGGGGACGTGGTGTCGATCCGCAACGAATCGAACCTGGAGATCGCCAGGGGAATCAGCAACTACGCCGCCGGGGACGCGCGCAGGATCCTGGGCCGGCACTCGGGCGAGATCGCCGCGGTCCTGGGCGTCTGCGATTACGAGGAAGTGGTGCACCGCAACAACCTGGCCCTGGTATAGGGATCGTGCGGAGAAGCCGTCGGCGGAGGTTGAGTTGATGGAGGTCGAAATGAGCATACAGCGGGAATTGGCAGGCATGGGGGAGAGGGCGCGGGCCGCGTCGCGGGTCCTCTCCACGGCGAGGACGGAGGACAAGAACGGGGCGCTCCGCGCCATGGCGGCGGCGATTCGGGCGGACTCCGCCGCGATCCTCGGGGAGAACGCGAAGGACCTCGAGGACGGGCACGCGGCCGGGCTCTCCGCGGCCACCCTGGACCGTCTCGCGCTCGACGAGGCGCGCATCGAGGGCATGGCCTCCGGACTGGAGGAGATCGCCGCGCTCCGGGACCCCATCGGCGAGGTGACGGGGATGTGGACCGTGGAGCAGGGCCTCAGGATCGGCCGGGTCCGCGTCCCCCTGGGCGTGGTGGGCATCATCTACGAGGCCCGTCCCAACGTGACCGCCGACGCGGCGGGGCTCTGCCTCAAGTCGGGCAACGCCGTCATCCTGAGGGGGGGCCGGGAGGCTCTGCGCTCCAACGTCGCCATCGCCCGGAGCCTTCGGTCCGCCGCCGCGGACGCGAAAATGCCGGAGGGAACGGTCCAGCTCGTCTCCGACCCCGGGCACGAGGCCTCCCTTGCCCTGATGCAGCTCCAGGCCCTGGACGTCCTGATCCCCCGCGGGGGCAGGGCCCTGAAGAAGGCGGTGACGGAGAACGCCAGGGTCCCCTACATCATGACGGGGGACGGCAACTGCCACACGTTCGTCGACGCCTCGGCCGACGCCGGCATGGCCCTGTCCATCGCGATCAATGCCAAGACGCAGCGCAGCGCGGTCTGCAACGCCATGGAGACCCTGCTGATCCACCGGGACATCGCGAAGGAGTTCGTCCCCGCGGTCATGGAGGCCCTGGCGGCACGCGGGGTGGAGCTTCGCGGGGACGAGGCCGTGCGGGCCCTCTATCCTCAGGCGAAGCCCGCCACGGAGGAGGACTGGGCGACCGAGTACCACGACAGGATCCTGGCCGTCCGCATCGTGGACGGCATCGAGGAGGCGATGGACCACATCCACCGCTACGGGACGAAGCACAGCGAGGCCATCGTGACGGAGAGCTACGCGAACGCCCAGCGCTTCCTGTCGGGCGTCGACGCGGCGGCCGTCTACGTCAACGCCTCGACGCGCTTCACCGACGGGGGCGTGTTCGGCTTCGGAGCCGAGATGGGCATCAGCACGCAGAAGCTGCACGCGCGCGGCCCCATGGGCGTTGAACAGCTCACGTCCACCAAGTTCGTCGTCTACGGCTCCGGCCAGATCCGGGGCGAAAACCCCGCGCCGACCCGCCAGGCCGGAACGTATCATTAGGGAAACGCCGATTTTATCCATGGAGCACCCCGGCGGTACCCCAGCCTGCCTGTTTTGAGGAAGAAGCTTGCCGGGGCCGCCGCTATCCCCGGAGGGGAGCCTTCCGGCCCGCTCCACATGTTTCAGTATAATTACCTATTGCCACCCCGGACGATTCGTATTTTACTGAGTTTACTCAAGAAAAGTTATGTTCCGAGAACACCATGAAGTTGGATTCGTTGACATACGAGGCTACGCGCCCAACGCGGACCCGATGAACGAACTTCCTCCGAACGCAGGCGCGAAGCGACCTCCAACAGGTCCGTTTCGCGCTTTTTCGTACCCTCGTCCCCTCTTCTCCGGAGGGCTCGAGACCGAAGCCGGAAGCAAAGAAGGAGGTACCGATAGGGAAAACGACGCCTGACGGATCGGTTCCATCGCTTACGAACTTTCCCACCCCCTCGGCTCGACGAACGACAGCCTGCCGAACGACGACGAAAGAAGGAGGCGTTTCATGCGTCACAAGCCCCGAAGATTCACGGCCGCTCTGCTGGTGTTCTGCCTGTTCTTCCAGCTTCTGCCCCTCCCCGCCCTTGCGGGCGGAGGTAGGCGGAGCCTCATCCGAGCCCCCGAGCCGACGGCGGCAGGGGCGCTTCGTGCACCCCTGAAGACGGATGCCTCCTCGCCGCAAGGCGACTCCATTCAACCCATTCCTCCCATCCAGCCCATTCGGACCGCGGCGACTGCAGCCACGGCCGACATCACCGCACCGGCGAACATGGGCGTCGTGACGGCGCCGACGAAGATCGTCGGTACCGCCGCGGCCGACGGCATGACGAAGTACACGCTGGCCTACGCGCCGGTGCAGAAACGCAACGACAACGACCCGGAGTACAAGCCGGTCGAGTACGTCGTGTTCGCGACCGGCACACAGCCCGTCAGCGGCGGCGTGCTGGGCGTGTTCGACCCGACGCTGCTGCCCAACGGATACTACACCGTCCGGCTCACGGTGGAGGCGGGCGGCGACCCGCTGACAAAGGAGATAACGGTCTCCGTGGAGGGGGACCTGAAGGTCGGAAGCTTCTCCATGAGCTTCATCGACATGGACCTCCCGATCCACGGCCTCCCGCTCTCGGTCGTGCGGACCTACGACAGCCGAGAGAAGGACCGGAGCGGCAGGTTCGGGTTCGGCTGGGACATAAAACTCTCGAGGGCCACGCTCTCCGAGAACGGCACGCCGGGCAGGAACTGGAAGATGGAGCGGACCGGCGGCTGGATGAAGACCTACAGGATGGTGGAGGAGAAACCGCACGAGGTCATCATCCACTGGGGTAACGGAAGGACGGACAAGTTCACGCTGAAGCTCGACCCCGTCCAGTCGCTGTATCCCATTCAGTGGCTCAGAGCGTATTACGAGAACACAAACGGAACCAAATCGAAGCTCGAGCCGCTGGGACAGTCGACGGACCTGGTGTATCGGCCGGGCGGAATCTACGATTACGATCTCAACCCCTACAATCCGCAGCGGTACCGCCTGACGGCGGTGGACGGCACCGTCTACGTCCTGAACGACCAGACGGGCCTCGAGAGCGTGACGAGCACGAACGGGGACGTCGTGACGGTCTCCGCCGACAGCGTGATTCACTCGGACGGAAAGTCCATCGTCTTCGAGCGGGACGGCGAGAAGCGGATCACGAAGATCAGCGGCCCGACGGGCCGCAGCGTCGCATACCGCTACGACGGTACGGGCGATCTGGTCTCGGTGACGGATGTTGGGGGCAGCGAGACGACGTTCGGCTACGACGGGTCGCACCTTCTGACGGGCATCACGGACCCGCGCGGGGTGAAGGCGGCGCGCAACGAATACGACGCCGAAGGCCGCCTGATCGCGACGGTGGACGCGAGCGGCCGGCGCATCGCCTATGCGCACAACCTCGACGGCCGCCGGTCGTCGGTGACGGACCGCCTGGGGAACACGACGCTCTACACGTACGACGACCGCGGCAACGTGCTGACGGTGACGGACGGCAACGGGCACACGACGACGCACACCTACGACGCGAACGGCCGCCGGTCGTCCACGACGGACGCGCTGGGGAACACGACACAGTACCGTTACACCCCGGACGGCCGCCTTCTTTCGATGACGAACGCGCTGGGCCTGAAGGTCGAGAACGCGTACACGACCAGGAACGAGCTGCTGACGGTCCACGCCTTCGGGGTAAAGCAGGCGGAGTTCGCCTATGACGGTACCGGCCAGATGACGCGGATAACCGACGCGCTGGGGAACGTGAAGCGGTACGAGTACCAGGACGGCGGCCGCCCGAAGAGCATCACGGACGCCATCGGCACGGTGATGCAGTTCACGTACGACGGTTCCGGCAACGTGTCGTCGACGACGAACGGTGCGGGCGAGACGGCGACGTTCGCGTACGACGCGGACGGCAACGCGCTGTCGAAGACGCTGACGCGCCGCGGGGAGAACGGGGCAGGCAAGACGCTGACGGAGACGTACCAGTACGACGTGTACGGGAACGTGACGAAGACGGTCTACGCGGACGGGACGTTTACCGGGGCGGAGTACGACAGCGTAGGGAACCGTACGGCGGTGACCGATTCGTCGGGTCGTCGGACGACGTTTGAATACGACCTCTTCCGGAACCTGACGAGGGTCAACTACTTTGACGGGACGACGGAGCGGTTCGAGTATGACGCGGAGAACCGCAACGTCAGGGCGACGGACCGATACGGTCAGAGCGTGGCAATGGCGTACGACCACGTGGGGAACCTTGTGAGCAAGACGTATGCGGATGGGACGTCCGAGCGCTTTGTCTACGACGCGAAGGACCGTTTGACGGTGAAGACGGACCGGGGTGGCGGGGTCACGACGTACGCCTACGACGCGATCGACCGGAACACGGCCATCACGGACGCGCTGGGGCAGCGGACGGAGTTTGTGTACGACGACCGCTCTCAGGTGTCGCAGGTGAAGGACCCCTTGGGGAACGTGACCCGCTACGAGTACGACGCGAACGGGAACCGGACGAAGGCGACGCTGGCGAACGGGAGCACGCTGACGAGCGCGTACGACGCGCGGGGGCGTACGAAACAGACGGATCAGAACGGGCACGCGACGTCGTACCGATACGACGGCCAGGACCGCCTGACGGGGGTTGTCGACGCACTGGGGCAGGAGTGGGTCTACCGCTACAACACGGTGGGCGAGCTGACGTCGGTGACGGACCCCGCGGGGAACCGGACGGCGTACGAGTACGACGACCTGGGTCGTCTGGTGAAGATGGTGAACGCGGCGGGTCAGGAGAAGCGGAACGCCTACAAC
>NZ_CALIAA010000050.1 GCF_938040765.1 uncultured Fretibacterium sp. | reverse complement strand
GGCGGCCCCGGCGCGGGCCCCGTTGTGGCGGGCGAGGCTCTGGAGCCCTTCCTGCCCTCTCCCCGCATCTGCAAGGAGGGCGACCGCTACACGCTCTGCTCCGACTCGCCGCTCTCCATCGGACGCCTTCAGGCGTTCTTCGGCAACTTCGCCGTCCTGGTGCGGGCACTGGCCTACACGCGCACCATGGGGCACGACCTCAAGGCGGCGACCGAGGCGGCGGTCCTCAACGCCAACTACATCAAGGCGGGGCTGAAGGGGGTCTACAACCTGCCCTTCCCGCAGGACAGCCTGCATGAGGTCATCTTCAACGACGCGATCCAGCAGAAGAACGGCGTGACGACGATGGACATCGCCAAGCGCCTGATCGACTGCGGTTATCATCCGCCCACAACGTACTTCCCGCTGGTGGTTGACAGCGCCATCATGATCGAGCCGACGGACACCGAGTCCAAGGGCGACCTGGACGGGTTCATCGACGCGATGAAGGCGATCGCCGAGGAGGCGAAGTCGAACCCGGACGTGGTCAAGAACACGCCTCAGAACACGATGATCGCGCGCCCGGACGAGACCCTGGCCGCCAGAAACCTGACTTTGAAGGGCTATTAACCTACCTTTCGACGGACGCAGCCGTACTCTCACCGAGGGTACGGCTGCATTTTTGTATCGCGGCGGAGGGGACGGGAGGGGCGTTCCTCCCCGCTCCGGTTCCAAATTTATCATTTCTCGGGAGGATCACCATGTACGTCATCGAAAATCGCGATCACCGTCCGCAGCACAACCTGGCGCTGGAGGAGTACCTCTGCCGGATGGCCGCCCGGGAGGGATGCGAGTTCTTCATGCTGTGGCAGAACGAGCCGTCCATCATCGTGGGCCGCTTCCAGAATACGCTCGAGGAGATCAACGCCGACTTCGTCCGCGAGCGCGGCATCCACGTCGTGCGGCGCAACTCGGGCGGCGGGGCGGTTTATCACGACCTCGGCAACATCAACTACAGCTTCGTCATGGCGGACCGCGAGGGGGAGTTCAACTTCGCCTTCTTCACGGAGCCGATCATCCGGGCGCTCCGCTCCCTCGGCGCGGACGCGGAGCTGTCGGGACGCAACGACATCGCCATCGGCGGCAAGAAGGTGTCGGGCGGCGCCCAGTACCGGCGCGGGGGCATCCTGCTCCACCACGGCACGCTGCTCTTCGACAGCGACCTGGACGTCCTGTCGCAGGCCCTGAAGGTCTCCCAGGAGAAGTTCCGGAGCAAGGGCGTCAAGTCCGTCCGCGCGCGGGTGGGCAACATCCGCGACTCCCTGCCCCAGGCCCAGACCGCCGCCGACTTCATCTCACTCCTGGAGGCGCGGATCGAGGGGCTGACCCCGCGCGGGCTGACGCCGAACGACCGTGCGGAGGTGGAGACGCTCATGAGAGAGAAATATTCCACCTGGGACTGGAACTACGGCGAGTCGCCGGAGTTCACCGAGCGCAAGAGGGCGCGCTTCCCCTGGGGCGGCGTGGAGGCCTACCTCGAGGTGGACAAGGGGATCATCACCGGCTGTGAGCTGCGCGGGGACTATTTCGGCAGCGGGGACTACGCCCCGCTGCTGGAGCGTCTCGTCGGCATCCCCTACACGCGCACCGCCCTGGAGAAGGCCCTCGAGGGGCTCTCCACCCATGAGATGTTCGCGGGCTCGACGGCGGAGGACATCCTGACGCTCCTGACGCCGGGGGCGTAGGCCGACGAATTTCCCGGGAGGAGCGGTCCCGTCCCGCTCCTCCCTTTTTCTTTTCTCTCACCTGTCCCACACAGCCCGATCCCCGTAGGTTCATCCAGTTCTCAAAGGGCCATTCGGCCCTTTTCAGCAAAGACATTTTCCGTTGTACTATTGAGTGGGGTGTAACCGCATACCCGACCCCACAGCCGGGGTCGCATGCCGACGAAAAAGGAGACGCGAAGAGGAGGCACAGAAAAGGGAGAAGGAAGAAAGGAGCCTGATATATGCTCGAGTTCAAAAACGTATCGAAGACCTACCAGGGCGACAAGCCCGCCGCGGAGGACGTGACCCTCACCTTCAACGAGGGGGAGTTCATCGTCTTCATCGGCACCAGCGGCAGCGGAAAGACCACCTGCATGCGCATGATCAACCGCATGACGGAGCCGACGAGCGGAACGATCCTCCTGAACGGACGCGACATCGCGACCATGGACGCGGTGCGGCTGCGCCGCCGGATCGGCTACGTGATCCAGCAGATCGGCCTGATGCCCCACATGACGATCTACGAGAACGTCACGCTGGTCCCCAGCCTTTTGAAGTGGGACGAGGAGCGCCGGCGCGCCGCGGCGAAGAGGCTCATGAAGCGCGTGGGGCTGGACGAGAGCTTTCTGGAGCGTTACCCCGCGGAGCTCTCCGGCGGGCAGCAGCAGCGAGTGGGCGTCATTCGGGCGCTGGCCGCGGACCCCGAGATCATCCTGATGGACGAGCCCTTCGGCGCGCTCGACCCCATCACACGCGACTCCCTCCAGCAGCTGATCAAGAAGCTCCAGAAGGAGCTGGGGAAGACCGTCGTCTTCGTCACCCACGATATGGACGAGGCCCTGGCCCTTGCCGACCGCATCGTCATCATGGACAAGGGACGCGTGGTGCAGTTCGACGCGCCGGAGAACATCCTGCAAAACCCCGCCAACGCCTTTGTGGAGAGCCTTCTGGGCGAGGACCGCCTCAACGAGGCCCGCCTGGCGCTGCGCACGGTCGACGAGGTCATGGTGAGGGATCCGGCCCTCGTCACGAGCGAGCAGAGCATCCGCGACGCCCTGAGGCTCATGCGCCGACACCGGGCGGAGACGCTCTTCGTGACCGACCCGGACGGGGTGATCCAGGGCGTGGTCGACATCTTCGACATCGAGAAGGTCAGCGTCAAGCAGGCCCGACAGTCCGGCCGCACCGGCCGGGAGGGCGAACGGACCGACCTGATGCAGGACCGGATCGAGACGATCATGAAGCCGGCCTCCTTCATCGCCCAGGACACCCTGATCCGCGACGCCCTCCACTGGATCGTCCATCTGAACTATCGCTACCTGCCGGTCGTCGACGGCGAGAACCGGCTGGTCGGGGTCGTGACGCGCGCCTCGCTGGTCGAGGACATCTACGCCAACGTATGGGGCGCGGACGAGGATGCGATTCGGGAGGACACCGTCCAGACGACGGACGAGCCCCAGGAGGGAGTGCCCGATGCTTGACTTCATCCTGAGGAACCATACGGCCCTGCTGCTGAAGACCTGGGAGCACCTCTGCATCTCGGCCTCGGCCCTGGCCGCCGGCACTGCAGCCGCGGTCCCCCTGGGGATGCTGCTCACGCGCTTCAGACGCATCTCGGGGGCCGTCATCGGACTGGTCTCGATCCTCCAGACAATCCCCTCCCTGGCCCTGCTGGCCGTCATGATCCCGCTCCTGGGCGTCGGCAGGCCGCCCGCCGTCGCGGCGCTGTTCGTCTACTCGCTGCTGCCGATCGTCCGCAACACCTGTCTGGGCCTCGAGGGCGTGGACCGCAGCGTCGTGGACGCGGCCAGGGGCATGGGCATGACCTCTCTGCAGAGGCTCTTCCGGGTCCGGCTACCGCTGGCGGCGCCCGTGATCATGGCGGGGGTGCGGACCTCCGGCGTGTACGTCGTCTCCTGGGCGACCCTCGCATCCTACATCGGGGCCGGCGGCCTGGGCGACTTCATCTTCACGGGGCTGAACAACTACATCCCCCCCATGATCGTCTGGGGGACCCTGCCCGTCACCCTCCTGGCGATCCTGACGGATTCCCTGATGGGGCGGGTCGAGGCCGCCCTGTCCCCCAGGCTCCGGTCCCGGCCCTGATACGCTCCCGACTTGGATTTCGGAAAGGAGGCCGAACATGAAGCACAGGAAAAACGCATATCGGATACTCCTCCTCCTGGCGGTCCTGACGGGCGCGGCGCTTCTTACGATGCGGCCGGAAAGGGACGCCCCGGAGGGCGGCATCGTCGTAGCGGGCGGCAACACGACCGAGCGCCAGATCCTGGCCGAGATAACCGCCCAGATGATCCGGCGCCATCTTCCGGGGGTCCGGGTGGAGCTGTTGAACAACCTCGGGTCCACCGTCCTGATCCGCAGGGCGCTCGGCAACGGGGACGTCAACCTGTCCGGGGCCATGTACACCGGGACGTCCCTGACCGGGGAGTTGGGCCTGCCGATGACGACGGACCCCAGGAAGGCGCTGGAGATCGTGGTCCGGGAGTACGAGAAGCGCTACCGCGAAAAATGGTACCCCTCCTGGGGGTTCGCGAACACCTATGCCTTCATGGTGCCGCGCGAACTTGCCGAGCGGGAGGGGCTGAGGACGGTCAGCGACCTGGCCCGCATCGCGCCCGGCATGAAGCTTGGGGTGGATACCTCATGGATGGAACGCAAGGGCGACGGCTACCGCGACTTCAGGAGGGTATACGGGTTCGACTTCAAGCGGGTGTTCCCGATGGAGATAGGACTGGTCTACGGGGCCGTGCGCGCCGGGGAGATGGACGTGGTCCTGGGCTACTCCACGGACGGGCGTATCGACACCTGCGGCCTGGTGCTCCTGGAGGACGACCGGCGCCTGTTCCCGCCCTACGACGCCAGCCCCGTCGCCACACACCGCGTCCTTGAGGCGCACCCGCAGCTCGACTCGGTCCTCATGCGGCTTGCCGGGACGGTGGACGGCCCCCGGATGCGGAGGATGAACCGCATGGCCGACGAGGAGCTGGTCGAGCCCCGCAACGTGGCCCGGCTCTTCCTGGAGGAACACGGCTATTTCGAGAGCTCCGACGCCCGCCCGGAGCCTCCGGAACGAAAGGAGACGAGGGGATGGAGCTTCTGAGGGAGACACTCGCCTATTATTCGCTCAACGGGGGCTACGTGCTGGAGCAGTTCTGGAGGCACTTCCTGATCTCGGTCTGCGGGGTCCTCCTCGCGTCCGCGGTCGCCATCCCCACGGGCTTCCTGATCGCCCGAAGGGGGCGCCTGGCCCAATGGGTCGTCGGCGCGGCGAACGTCATCCAGACCGTCCCGTCCCTGGCACTGATGTCCATCCTGATGCTGGGCCTGGGCCTCGGGGCCCGCACCGTCATCGCGACGGTGCTGCTCTACTCGCTGCTGCCCATCGTCAGGAACACCTGCGCCGGCATCCGCGGTATCCCGCCCCAGGTCCTGGACGCCGCCAGGGGGATGGGCATGACGGCGCTCCAGACGGTCCTCAGGGTGGAGCTCCCCCTGGCCCTTTCGGTCATCATGGCCGGGGTGCGCAACGCACTGGTGGTCGCCGTCGGCGTCACGACCATCGGGACCTTCATCGGCGCCGGAGGGCTGGGCGACATCATCTCGCGCGGCGTCAACGTCGCCAACGGCAGCGCCATCATCATCGCCGGCGCGCTCCCCACCGCCCTGATGGCCGTCTGTGCGGACATCGTCCTGGGGCTGATGGAGCGTGGGCTGGACCCCACAAGATAGGGGTCTCGCGTACGCGGTATAATGTTCCGCAAATCCATTCGGCGAAAGGACGGGATCGAGGATGGCGAAGGCGGACGAAAGCGCGGGGAACGGGGGCGTGACGATTCGTCCGGTGCGGCTGGAGGACGCGCGGGACGTCCACGCGCTGCGCGTCATGGAGGGGGTTCGGGAGACCATCCTGGCGCTGCCCAGCGAGCGCGTCGCGGACACGGAGGACTTCATCCGCAGCACCAAGGAGCACCTGATGGCGGCCGAGGTCGACGGCCGCGTCGTCGGCATGGCGGGGCTCGTCATCCCTTTTATGGCGCGCCAGCGGCACACGGCGGGCGTGGGCATCATGGTCCACACCGACTATCAGGGCCGGGGCATCGGCAGGGCGCTGATGGAGTCCCTGCTGGACATAGCGGACAACTGGCTGATGCTGAAGCGCGTGGAGCTCTCGGTCTTCACGGACAACGAGCGGGCCGTCCGCCTGTACGAGTCCCTGGGGTTCGTCGTCGAGGGGACGAAGCGGTACGCCGCCGTCAAGAACGGCGTCCACGCCGACGAGTACCTGATGGCGCGCTACGGGAGGTGACGGGGCGCAGGGTCGATCCAGGCCGACCGGAGAGGGGAAGTTTTTGCCCTTCCCCTCCGTCAGTTCCCGATGTTGAGCAGGTTGTCCAGCAGCTGCTCCTTGAACTGGTCCTCTGTTGTACGGTCCTCCCCGCCCTCTGCGCCGGGGCCGGTCGGGAACTTCAGGTTCAGGCGAAACTGTGCGCCGTCCCCCCTCTGCTCCTCGGTCCTGTTGAGTTTTTCCAGGGGCAGGTAGTCCTTCAGCGGCTTGTCGATCCTGAGGTTCAGCAGCTGAAGGTTCGACCAACCGCCCGCCAGGACGAAGGATACGTCCTGAAAGTCCCGTTTCTTGATGCCCAGCGCCTTGCCCACGACGTTTTTGAGCAGGTCGCCGTTCGAGAGGCCGCCGGTGAAATACTGAAACACGCCCTTCAGGGCGCCCAGCACCCTGTTCAACAGCTGTATGTCGAAACGGCCCTTGCAGACCAGCTTCAGTCCCTTGCCGGGTATCCCGAGCGGTCCGTTGACCGAGAAATAGCGGTAAAGGGGTTCGCCGGGCCCTGCCGTGGCCTGGGTCCCCGGGTTCAGCCAGAGGTCCGAGCCGTCCCAGAAGAACGTCCCCCGAATCGTCTCGAAGGTGATGCGTTTGATCGGCGATATGGTCTCGATCATCTCCACCTTATGGAGGTACCCTCCGCCCGTCGTGAAGCCGCCGTTGGCGAAGACCATCATCAGGGTCCCGAAGTTGCCCTTCAGGCGGACGTTGGCGTCCGCGCTGCCGACCAGCTCCCCCTCGGGCAGGAAGGGACGGGTCAGGTCCCCAAGGTCCAGTCCGCTCACTTTGGCGGTCCCCTGCCACTTTGACTCCGCCAGGTTCACGTCGGCATCGGCCCGGACCGCCCCCTTGCAGAACACCGCCCTTCCCCCGCTCAGAGTGGCCTTTCCGCCGGAGACCCGGAAGGGCAGCGCGATGTCCGTAACGGTCATCCCCGAGGCCGTCAGCTTGGGGATGGACAGGGACACGGCGACGGACGGCAGCGCTCCGTCCTTCTCCGCCCCGACGGAGCCCGTCAGCTTCGCCGTCATCCGTCCGGCCAATTTGCCCTTCAGGGACGGGGACTTGGCCGAGAGCATCCGGTCCAGGTCCAGAGGATCCGTCGTTATGGAGTAGCGCCAGCCCCGGCCCTCCCGCCGAACGTCCCCCTTGACGGCGAGCCCGAAGTCCCCGAGCTTGCCGCTGGCGTGCAGCGCAAAGCGATTCTTCCCCGAGGACTGCACCGACAGCGCCAGGCGGTCGACAATCGTCTCCCGGATCGTCAGGGGCGTATCGAACCGCAGGGTCGCCTCGGGTTTTGCGGGCGAGCCCTGAAGGGTGAGGGAACCGTTGAGGATGCCGCCCACCGGGGCATCGGGCACGAAGGGATTCAGGAGCGCCCGGAGCGACAGGTCCCTCACGGCCAGCCTGACGTCGAGCTTGCGGTCCATGGGGTTCCGCGCCGACAGGGAGACCGACCCCTTTCCCTCGAGCGTCCCCTTGCCGAGCGACGCCGAGAGGCGGTTGACGCGGATCTCCCTCGTCGTTCCCCGCAGGTCGAGCTCCAGCCTGTCCATGGGGACGCCGCCGGCCCGAATGCCCGTTCCCCGAAGCGATGCGGAGAGCGCCGCCGAGTCCGCGGGCCCCGAGACCTTGAAGCTCCCCTGAAGCATGCCCTCCAGGCCCTGCGGCTTCCCCGCCCCGGGCAGGGAGGCCAGATTCAGCCCGTTCAGTCTCCCGGAGAGGTCGAGCTGCGGTTTTCCCTCCTTCGGCAGGGCGACGGCCCCTTGAAGGTTCAGCGTTCCTCCGGGCAGGTTCAGCGCGGACTCCGGCAGCGTCAGGCGGCCGTCCGCATAGGAGACCGACAGCTTGAGGCCGCGTAGGGGGATGTCCGCCACGCGGGTATCCTTCCCGGCCAGGTGGACCGTCACGCGGGGATCCGCGAACGAGCCGCCGACGAAGGCCTTGACGTCCATGAGCCCCCTGACCTGCGAGGCGATCTGCGGGATGGACCGGGGGTCAAGCCCCTGGACCCGCCCCTCGAAGCCGAGCTCCTTGCGCCGAAGGTCCGCCGTCCCCGACAGGGACAGCGGCGCCTTCCCGATGCGCCCCTCCAGGCGCTCCAGGACCGCCTGCCCGTCGGCGCAGCGCAGGGAGGCGCTCAGGTCGCGGACCGTCACCCCTCCGGCCGTAAGGCCGGGGGAGCTCAGGGTCCCCGAGACGGCCATCGCCTCGTCAACCCGGACGGTGAGGGCCAGCTTCCCCGACGGGGCCGCGGCGGCCAGAGCGGGGAAGACGGCCGCCATCAGGGCGGTATCGAGTTCCGTCGCGGTGAAGGACATCTCCGGCCGCAGCGCGCCGTTCCTCCGCAGGGCCTCTCCCCTGCCTCGGACGCGGCCCCCGAAGACCTCGCCGTCGCAGACGATGCGGGGGGGGGCCCCGGGGGTCAGACGTATGTCGGCGGTCAGGTTCCGGACCAGCCGCTTCCCGCCCGCGGCCACCTCGGGCAGACTCGCCGAGAGATCGCCCGAGACGCTGCCCGAGGCGTCGGCGGTCAGGTCGAACCGCACCTGTCCCCCCTCGCCGGCCAGGCCGGCCTGGGGCGCGAGAAGGCGGCCGATGTTTTTCAGGGATACCCCTTTGGCGGAGCCGCGTGCGGCCAGGCGAAGGCCCGAGGTCCCTGTCCTCAGGTCCGCCGACAGGGCCAGGGACGCGTCGGCGGAGAGGCTGCGGAACGCCGCGTCCGGCACGGCCAGCACCCCCCCGGACCAGTTCCAGGGGAGGCGGAGCTCGAGGGGAACGTCCCTGACGCTCGCGCGCGTCAGGGAGAGCACGCCGCCGGCCTCGAGATCGTCCACGGTCCCTCTGACCGAGAAACGGCCGTCGAGCCTCCCCGTCCCGCGGAGGTCGGCACTGCCGGGCAGGAGCTCCAGAAGGGAGCCCAGGGACAGGGCCGAGAGGTCGCCGCAGAGGTCGAAGGGCTGCTCGATGCGTCCCTTGAAGGAGCCCTTCCCCTCCCCTATTCTGACGTCGCTGGAGACCACCTCGAGCGGCGAGAAGCCGATGGCCGCGTCCGCCTCCAGCGGGAGCTCCCCGAGGGCCGAGCGCAGAACGAGCCCCCCCTGTTCCGAGAGGTCCAGCGAGGTCAGATTCAGGGCTCCCCAGGGGGAGGCGACGGCGGCGTCCCGAACCGAGATGCGCACCGGGAGGACGTGCAGAGGCTCCGACGAGGCCGCCCCTCCGCCGAACCGGTCCGCCAGGCTCCGAAGGCTCTCCACATCGGTGCTCAGCCCCTCCAGCTCCAAGGCCTCCGGCCAGGGGTTCCCGCTCAGGATGGAGTGCCAGTTCGGGCGCACGGAGAGGCTCCTGAGTTCCAGCAGGGCGGCGTCGCCCGATACGAGCGCCGCCCCCGTCACCGTGTACCCTCCGTAGAGGGACCCCTCCACCCCCTCCACGCGAAGGGAGGGCACGAGTCCGGAGCCGATGTGCCGGACGATCGGCAGCAGCAGCCAGCGGCCCGTCGGCAGCCAGACGAGGCCGGCCGCCGCCAGAAGCAGGAGCGGGAGCGAAAGGAGAAGCAGCTGCGTCATGCGGCGCAGAATTTTCCTGAACAGATTAAACAAAAACATGACCTCGCTTCAATTCAGAGTCCCCATAAAGCCCCCATGTTGATTTCTTGATACCCATCCCCCTGTGAATAAGTGGATAAGAAGGTGGATAAAATTCCCCAAACGGGCTTGAGACGTTCACTCGTCGCCTCATTGTGGACAAGTGGACTTTGTGGAAGACCCCAAACGCGCCGAAAAATCAAGTCTTGAATTTTTCCCGGACATCCGATTCAGGGTGCGTCCAAGGGCGACGTCCTACAGTTTGATGAAGTGCACCGTGTTGCCGCAGTGGTCGATGACCTTGCGGAGCCCGTCGTAGGAGAGCCAGAGCGTAGCGGTATTGTCGTTGGGGTGTACGCCCAGGCGTTCCGCCCCCACCAGGGCCCGGTCGACGACCACCTCGACGGCGTGTTCCGCGTCGTTGAGGATCCCCAGAGGCGAGACCGCTCCCTTGGACAGCTTCAGGCACCGCATCAGGCGCTCCTCGGAACCGAAGCTGAGGGCCGTGCTGCCCAGCTGGTCCCGGATCGCCTTGAGATCCCCCTGCCTGTCGCCGGGCAGGACCACCAGGAAATGACGCTTGCCCTTGGCGTCCCTCAGGAAGAGGTTCTTGACGACAATCCCCTTCTTGTCCAGCCCCAGCGCCACCATCGCCTCAATGGTATAGACCGGCTCGTGGACATCCATCTCGTAGGCAACCCCCAGCTCGTCCAGCTTCTCGAGAACGCGCGCCCTTTCATCCATCATGTCGACCTCCGTCATGTCAAACCCCTCCGCAATGCTCCGTTTTTTGTCGTGTTTTTCTTTTTGTCGGGTTTTTCATGTTTTTGCATTTTTTCACCGGCCATGATAGCACGCTCCGCTTTCGCGCGAAAGCGCGATACCCCGCGGCGTGCAACCCCGATTATATAGAAATTCGTCCCGTATGGAAGCTCCGGCCCCCTTCGAGGGCGGAATCAAGCGGTACAATAAATGAATCGCAACCCCGATTCCGGATCATTCGCGCGCCGTATCGTTCTCGCTCCCCTCGCCCGCGAGCGATCCGGGACCGGGATCACCTTCGTTGAAACCAATCGAGACATCGGCCTTGTGTCGGGAAAGGATGCGGGCTCATGGATAAATTGGAGGGCTTCTGGGACCCCCTGCTGCTCCCGCCGGACACGCCCGCCGGGCAGAGGGCCGCCGTGACGGCCGGGGCCGGCAGGGTCGCGGTGGGGGCCGGGGCCGGGACGGGCAAGACCTGGGTACTCTCCAGCCGATACGCGCGCCTGCTCCTGACGGACGCGGAATGCCTGCCGCGCGACATTCTGACCCTCACCTACACGGAGGCGGCGGCCAGCGAGATGCGGGAGCGCATCGAACGGCGCGTCCGCGAGCTCCTGTCCGCGCCGGGCGCGCCCGTCTCCGCGGATCGGGTCCGAGAGGTGATGGACGGGTTCGGCGAGGCGTGGATCTCGACCATCCATGCCTTCGCGGCACGGATGATCCGGGAGTCCGGCCTGTCGCTGGACGTGGACCCCCGCGCGTCGGTCGTCAGCAGCCCGCAGGAGGACGCCTTCTGGAACGCGATAGGGGACGCCGCGGAGGGGGCGGACCTCCGCGGAATGGCGAGGCTCAGCGGGGACGCCCGACTGCGCGCCGCCGCCGCCGCCCTGGATGACGACCGGACGCTCGGCGCGGCCCTGGACCAATGGGACGGTGCGAAGCTCCGCGACCTGGCGCGGGATACGGCGGAGCTGCACGCTTCGCTGGGACACACCTGGGCCCAGATGCTGGACTGGGCCGACGCCGCCCCGAGCTCCGACGATCCCCTGGTGCGCGCGGCCTCCGCGGCCGTGACGGAGCTCCTGCGCCCGCGCTGGCTCTCGGCCTGGGAGCTCTGGGGCTCAGTGTTCCGTGCTCTGGGTGGAGAGCTTGCCGATAAGGCGCACAAGGACCGTGCGGAGGGCAAGGACGAAAGCCCCGCCGCACTGATCGCCGCCTGCGCGGAGCTCTGGATGCCGCGGATGGCGGGCCGGGACCGCAACGAGAGCCCCGGGGAGCCCGACGACGAGGCCCTGCGCCTCTTCACGCTGGACGTCCTGCACGCCCTTCGGAACCTCAGGGGGGCGACAGGAAAGCTCTTCGCCGCCATCAGGGACATCCTGGGAACGACGGCGGGCGATTGGCGCAAGGAACAGGAGCGGATCAAGCTCCCCGTCCTGTCCGGCCCAGCCCCGAACGAGCCCCTCCCGGAGCCGGAACGCCGCCTGCGCGCCACGCTCCTCCGTTTCTGCGGGACGGCCTGGGGCCTTTGGGATGAGATGAAGCGGCGGAGAGGGCTCCTGTCGTTCTCCGACATGATCCTCCACGCCCGGGGCGCGGCGGAACGGGTGCGCGCCTCCAGGGAGTTCCGCCACGTCCTGGTGGACGAATTTCAGGATACGGACCCCCTCCAGTTCTCCCTGCTGGAGTCCCTGAGGGAACGCGGAGGCGCGGGGCTCTTCGCCGTCGGGGACCCCAAACAGTCCATCTACCGCTTCCGCCACGCGGACCCGGCGCTCTTCGCCGGGACCATCGCCCAGGCGGACGAACGGATCGAGCTGGACGTGAGCTTCCGGACCCGCGGACCCCTCCTGAGGCGGATCAACGGTTTGTTTGCCCATATCTGGAGCTCCGGGCTCGGCTCCTCCGCCGGGCTGAGGGGACTGGCCTACGAGCCGCTCACCCCGGCCGCGGCCCCATCGGAGCGCAGCGGGGGGACCCTCGCTCCCTTTTCGGTCCTGCTCGCCGTCCGATCCGGCCGCGGTGAGGAGGACGCCCGTAGGAGCCTGGCCTCGGCGCTCGCCGCGCGCATCGGGGACGCCGTCCGATCCGGCCGTACCGTGTGGGACAAGGCGGAGCGGAGGCTTCGGCCCGCACTCTGGCGGGACTTTGCGGTGCTGCTCCGGAACCGGAACCATCACGGCCTTCTGGAGCGCGCGTTCGCGGCGGAGGGGATCCCCGTGCGGCTGGACCGAAGCACGGAATACTTTGCCCGCGGCGAGGTGGGCGACGTCATCGCGCTGCTGCGCGCGGCCGCGGACCCCGGGGACGAGACGGCCCTGTCGGGCTGGCTGCTCTCGCCCTTCTCGGGGGTCCCGAGGGAGGAGGCGCTCCGCCTCCTCGAGGGACGCGCCGCGGCGCTTTGCGCGGGGCGGAGGGGGCCGCTGTCCGACCTGCTGCGCGAGCGCATCCCCGAGGCGTTCGATCGGCTGGTCCGCCTCGAACTGCTGGGGCGTCACAGGGGCCCCGCGGCCCTGCTGGAGGGCTTTGTCCGGGACCGCCGCTGGCTCTCGGGCCATGCCCCGCGCCATCGGCTCCGCGCGCTCCGAAACGTCCGGCGCGCGCTCTCCCTGGCCCGGGCCTATCAGCGGGGACTCGCCGTCAGCCTGGCCGGCTGCGCGCGGTGGATGGAGCGCGCCCTGAGGGACGGCTCCCGCATGGAGGAGCCGCACTGGATGGACCCGGACGCCGACGCCGTCCTCATCGCCACGGTCCACGCATCCAAGGGGCTGGAGTACCCCGCCGTCGCCGTGTTCGACACCGCGCGGCGCACCGCCTCCCCCTCGCTCTGTCCGTCCAGGACGCTGGGGTTGGCCTTCTCCGGCCTTCCCGACGCCCTGGCCGATATTTCGGGCGCCCCGGGCAAAAACACGGAGACGGACGGGCCGGAGGCGCAGGAGGTGCAGAAAGACCCCGAGCCCCGCACGATGCTCTGGGAGCGGCTGCTCTCCTCTCAGGGCGAGCTGGAGGAGGACATGCGCCTCTTCTACGTCGCCTGCACCCGGGCGCAGGACGCCCTGTGCCTCTGCGGGTTCGTCGGGGAGGAGAAGGACGGGAACCGCACCCTGCCGCGGGACCGCTGGACGTCCCTCGCCCTCTCCTGGCTGGCCGGGGAGAAGGGCTGCGATTGGCAGGAGCTGGGCCAGCCCGAGGTCCGGTATCTGGACGAGGACGGCGAAGGCCCGGCCGCCCCCTCGGTCGAGGCGGGGCGCGAGGCCCCGGCAAGGGCGGGAATCAGGGCGGAAATCGGGACAGGGCCCGAGGCCGAGGCATCCGGCGATGCCACAAAGGTTCCCCCCGTGCCGGTCCCGGCGCCGAGCCTCGACGGGGTGACGCTGGCCTCGTTCTCGGCGACGTCGTTCGCGCTGTTCGAGTGGTGCCCGCTGGCCTGGCGGCGTCGCTACCGGCAGGGCCTGGACCTTCGCTGGGAGATCCCCGACGAGGCGGGGGGCGGAACGGGGGACGCGGAGAGCGCGGGCGGCGCGGACCTGGGGACGCTGGCCCACTGGATTCTGGCGCGCTGGCCCTCCGACCGCCCGATGCCGGGGGAGCGGGACGCTTTGTCCTGGTGGCTCTCGGACCCGCGCGTCCCGCAGCGTCTGCCCGCAAACCTCCGGGAGATCTGGCGCGACCCCGGTTCCCGGGAGGCCCTGGCCGACTGGCTCCATCGGTTCAAGGACTCCGAGGCGGGGGCGGAGATCGGCGGGGCCCTGAGGACGGGGCGTGCGCGGCGAGAGACGGGCTTCCGCGTGCGGGTCGGCGGGTCGGGCCTGCCCCTGGTCGGCGCCATGGACGTGGTCTGGCGCTCCACGGGAGCGGCGGGGCTCTGGCACGTCCGGGACTACAAGATCACCCTCCCGTCGGGGGCCCCGGACGAGCTCTACCGGTCCCAGCTGGCCTTCTACGCGCTGGCGGTCCGGGAGCTCGCCGAGCGGGCCTCGGAAAAGGGCGCGGGAGGAGGAAAAACGGGACTCACGAAGCAAAATTTCGAGGCGGTGGACGTCGGGCTGATCTTTCTGCGCGAGGGGGGGCTCATCGGGAGCCGACGTTCCTTTCCGCGGGACTTCGAATGGGACGGATTGAGGTCGCGGGTGCTGGAGGCGGCGCGGGGCGCGGCCCTGGGGGACTGGCCGGCCCGGACCGATCGGTGCCGGGAGTGTCCCTGGCCGTCACCTGCGCCAGTCTGCTC
>NZ_CALIAA010000049.1 GCF_938040765.1 uncultured Fretibacterium sp. | reverse complement strand
GTACATCCCATACCAATACCACGCTTCGGGATTGCGCCGTTCCTCCTGCACGGCCTTCTGCAGCCACGGATACGCCGCCTCGTAGCGCTCTTCGCGCATGAGGGCGATTCCCTGCCGCAGGGAGGAAATGCGGGGACGGGAGGGAACGGCTTTCTTTCGCACCGGCGCCGATGGGGTCTTTTTCTTGGTTTTTCTCGCCTTGGGCGCCGCTTTCTTTATCGGGGCCCTCTTCACCGATTTTCTGACGGGGGGCGGCACTTCGTCGGCCGAGACGTTCCCATTGGCCCAGACGGGCCCGCAGCCGGCCAAGGCCCCAAGCAAGAGAGCCAGAAGGGCAAAAAACCTTACACTTCCGCGCGAATATCCGCCCATGGCGATCCTCAACTCCTCGGCCCCGTCACCTTGATGACGGTGTCCTTCAGCTGTATGGGGTCCTTTCGGTTATCCTTGACGACCCGCACTACCGCGTTCTTCTCCTGAACGGAGACCACCTTGACCTTGCCGATCGTGTTCTGAAGCACCACAACGGGGTTTTCCGGATCCACGGTCACGTAGGTATCCCCTCTGACGACATCCAGGACATCCCCCACCCGCAGGGCGTCCTGCCGCCCAATCGAGATGATGAACTCCCTCCTTCGGCGCCTCGACCCCGCCGTAGGCGAGATGATCCGCCCCACGGTGGTGATGGCGGGGGAAAAACGGTCGCGCCCCTCGGCCTCAGCTCTCGGGTCGTTGCGGCGAATGGCGTTGCTGACCTGCCCCATGGCCTGAGCCTGAGCGTCCTCGATCCCCTTTTTGAGGGCCTGCCACTGCACGGAGGTGCGAAATTGCTCCCACGTCGGGTGGCTCATCCTCTGTCCCCGGTCCTTTGCACCCGTCAGCCCCAGAAGATCGAGGCCGTCCTTGAAGGGGACCGGGAGCGAGACGAGCGCCGCGTCCAGCCAATAAAGTTTCTCCCCATCAAAGGTAAAGCGCCTGTCGGTTCCCTCCGCGACCCTCATGGCGAACTGACGCGCCTGGACGGTGTCCAGGATGCGGATCCGCAGGCTCACCCGCCCCTTTTCCAGCTTGCCCAGGACGTTCCGTTCCTCGAACACCGCGTCGAACAGCTCCATCTGCAACGCCATATCCCCCGGACGATGCCCGGAGGCGAACCAGCGGTTCATGCCGGATTCATCCAGGACCTGGACGTCGATCAGGGGCGAACGCTTGAAGAGCACCTCCAGGTAGTCCGTCATCTTGCGCTCCAGGACATTATAGGGGTAATACTTGCTCTCCCAGACCTGGAGGCCGGTCGTGTTCTCCGTCGGAAGGATCACCACGTGCAGGCGCCGCGGCTCGGCCGCCTGACAGACGGAGCCCGCACAAAACAGTAAAAGCGCCATAAACGCCCCACATATCCTGTTCTTCATGGATGTCCCCGTCACTCCCAAACCGTAAGGGCCTATGCGAGAGGCCCCGCTCCCCGGGGTCCCCCCTCCGGCATCTTCCAACCCGACATTTTCGAAGTCGGGCCCCGAATCATCCTGCGAAACCCAACCTGCCTCTATTTTACCGTATCCGAGGAGGAAATCGCCGACGATTTATCTTCTGAATCTTATCTTCATTAGCTCCGTATTTTTCCTGCTTGCGTCAAATCGGAATTTGATGTACTATTTTCGCCGAGGGGAACAGGGCTTCAGACGCAACACGAGTTCACTTGAGAGGGGAGTTTCGTTATATTATGGAAAGACTGAGCATCTTCAAATGCGCCAAGTGCGGCGGCATGGTGGAGGTTCTGCACGCCGGGAGCGGCGCGCTGTCCTGCTGCGGGGAATCCATGAAGCAGATGAAGGAGAACACCACCGACGCCGCCCAGGAGAAGCACGTGCCGGTGTTCGAGGATGGCGCGGTGAAGGTGGGGAGCGTCGCGCATCCGATGGCCGAGGAGCACTATATCGAGTGGATCGAGCTCATCGACGGCGACAAGGTCTGCCGTCAGTTTCTCAAGCCGGGCGAGCAGCCCAGGGCCGAATTTGTCGGCGCCGGACACCACGGAGTTACCGCGCGCGAGTATTGCAATCTGCATGGACTTTGGAAGGGAGAAAGATAATACGATGATTTCCGAAAAAATGGCGGCCGCGATCAACGACCAGATCAAGGCTGAATTCGATTCCGCCTACATCTACCTGGGCATGGCCGCATACTTTCAGGACTGCAACCTGCCGGGGATGGCCCATTGGATGGAGAAACAGTACCACGAGGAGCTCGAGCACGCGGAGAGATTCATCGAACATCTCTACGAGCGCGGCGCCCGCGTGAAGATCGGGGAGATCGCCAAACCCAAAGAGAGCTACGACGGCCCCCTGAGCGTCTTCAAGGAGTCCCTCCGGCACGAACGGTACGTGACCGAACGCATCGACAAGCTGATGGACCAGGCAATCGAGGAGAAGGACCACGCCACCAGCTCCATGCTCAAGTGGTTCGTCGACGAGCAGGTGGAGGAGGAGGCGAACGTCGAGGCCATCGTCCGCAAGCTGGAGTTTGTGGGCGACTCCCACGCCAGCATCTATCTGCTGGACAAGGAGCTGGGCGGACGCTAGCGTCCGCGGTACGACGGCTGCGAGGGAACGGCGACCGCCGTTCCCTCTTTTCGTATGCTCCGCCATGTGCGATAATCCATCCCTCTCCGGGAATGCCTCCCATCCAGGAAATACCTGTCATCCAGCAAAGGCCGCCCATCCGGGGCTCATCCGCCTGAAACCGTTTCTGGACGGGCTCTACTTCGTCTATAACCGCAGGGAGCTGATCCACCCCGATCCGCTCCTGTTTCTCTACCGTTACGACGACCCGCTCGACCGAGAGATCGCGGGGCTTGTCGCCTCCTCGCTGGCCTATGGCCGCGTCGCCCAGATCCTGAAGAGCGTCTCACGGGTCCTGGATCCCCTGGGTCCGAGCCCGCACCGTTTTCTGATTGCCCATCCAGAGGCGCCGTCCCGGCTCCTCGAGGGCTTCAAGCACCGTTTCACCGCGGCCGGGGAGGTGGAGAGCCTCCTGGCCAACGCCGCACGGGCCCAGAGAGAGCATGGGAGCCTGGAGGGGCTTCTGCGTCATTGTCTGGAGAAAAGCGCCGATCTTCTGAGCGCCCTGGACGGATTCTCCGACGCGCTCTCGCCGGAGCGGCGGGGGTTTCCGCTCCTGACGGCCCCGAGGGACGGCAGCGCCTGCAAACGGCTCTTTCTCCTCCTGAAGTGGATGGTGCGGAGGGACGACGTCGACCCCGGAGGGTGGAGGGCCGTCACCCCGCGCGACCTCATCATGCCGACGGACACGCACATCCACGCCATCGCGCTGAAGCTGGGACTGACGAAGAGGAAACAGGCGGACCTCGCTACGGCGCTCGAGATCACGGAGAGGTTCCGCGAGGTTGCGCCGGAAGACCCCACGCGGTACGACTTCGTCCTGAGCCGTTTCGGTATCCGAACCGGCCTGCACGCCGACGCCCTTTCGGACCTGCTCGGCCCATGAAACCCCGGCCTCATCCCACCCCATAATCCGCATAATCCAATATATAATGAAGACGTTCCAAGCTCTCTGATCTGCCGAACGGCTCTTTCTTCAACGAACTGGCACCTTCGGAATTCCTGGATTTTTTGTTCTCGACCGCCGTACTCCGGTTGGGTTTGGTTGGGTTTGGTTGGATTCGTTTTGGTCCGAAAGGAGGCTTTTTGTATGTCAGACAAGCAATTTCCGCTCATCTCGGACGCCCTCGTCAGGACCGGCGGCACGCCCAAGGACAAGGCATCCGCCATTTGTGAGGTCGGGGAACTGCTGCGCAACGCCGGGTACGTCGATCCTCCCTACGTGGCGAGCATGGCGGAGCGGGAAAAGGCCGCGGACACCTTCCTGGGGGCGGGCATCGCCATCCCCCACGGCAAGGTCGAGGACAAGAACTGCGTCCGGCACGACGGCATCGCTGTTTTGCAGGTCCCTGCCGGCGTCGAGTGGAACGCCGGCCAGACCGCGAAGCTGGTCGTGGGGATAGCCGCAAGGTCCGACGGACACTTGGCCATCCTGAAACGGCTGACGCGGCTGATCCAGGATGAGGAGCGGATCGCGCGCCTGTCCAGCACGGACTCCGCCGCCGATATCGTCTCGGCCCTCTCCGAGGAGCGCGGCGCCGAGGATGCGAAACCCGCCGAGGCCGAGGACCTGGAGGTCCGGGACGAATGGGTGGTCGACTACCCCTCCGGCCTGCACGCGCGTCCCGCCTCGCTCTGGGTGAACGCCGCGAAGGCCCTGGACGGGCCCTTACGCCTGCGCCGGGGCTCCGACACCGCGGACCCGCGGAACCTCCTCTCCCTGCTTCAGCTCGGCGTCAAGTCCGGGGAGACGATCGTCATCTCGGCCTCGGGCGAAAAGGCCAAGGCCGCGGTCCAACGGATGAAGGAGGTCATGGCCGGCCTCTCCGCGCAGGAAAAGGAGGATTTCGAGCGCGCCGCGCGCAAGGCGGCCGAGGTCGTGCCCCCGGGGAACGCCTGGGTTCCTCCGAGCGGCAAACCCGCTTTGAAGGGGGTCTCCGCGAGTCCGGGTATGGCGACGGGCACGATCGTCAGGCTCGGCGCCCGTACGACGGAGGTGGAGGATGAACCCGCATCGCTGGAGGAATCCGCCCGTCTGCTGGAGTCCGCCATCGACAGGGCCAGACGGCAGCTCGAGGAGGTCATCGAGGAGACCGTCCGCCGTTTGGGGCAGAACGAGGCGGCCATCTTCAGGGCCCACCTCGGCATTCTCGAGGACACCAGGCTCCTCACCCTGGCCTCCCGGACGATTGTCGCCGGGCACGGCGCGGCATGGGCGTGGAACCACGCGGTCGAGACTCTGGCCGACGAGCTCGCGTCGATCGACAACCAGCTTCTGGCGGCGCGGGCCGCGGACATGAGGGACGTGGGACGCAGGGTCCTCTCGGCCCTGCGGGAGGAGGAGGGCGAGGAATCCCCATCCCCCGCCGGGACCCCCGACTCGCCGGCCGTCATCGTGGCCGAGGACCTCTCCCCATCGGACACCGCCGGGCTGGACCGTGAGCGGGTCGCAGGGCTCGTCACGGCCTTGGGCGGGCCGACGTCGCACACCGCGATCATCGCGCGTACCCTCGGGATCCCCGCGGTCGTCGCCCTGGGACGCGATCTCCTGGACAAATCCGCCTCGACGGCCATCGTCGACGGGGACACCGGCAGGGTCTGGCTGGACCCCACCGAGGAGGACCTGTCGGCCGCCAGGGAAAGGATGCGCACCCTCAGAGAGAGGGAGGAGGCGGAACGGGCCGCCCGCATGGAGCCGGGGAAAACCGCCGACGGCCGCATCATCGCGGTCGCCGCGAACGTCAACCGGCCGTCCCAGGTCGCGGAGGCCATCGACATGGGCTGCGAGGGCGTCGGACTGATGCGCACGGAGTTCCTCTTTCTGGAGCGGGACACGACCCCGACCGAGGACGAGCAGTACGAGATCTACCGCGCCATGCTGAGCGCTCTCGGCGGCAGGCCCCTCATCGTCCGGGCCCTCGACATCGGCGGGGACAAGCGCGTCCCGCACCTGAACCTTCCCCACGAGGAGAACCCGTTCCTGGGCGTGCGCGGCGTGCGTCTGCTGCTCCGCCGGCCGGAGCTCCTCTACCCGCAGGTTCGCGCCCTCTACCGCGCCGCCGGGGAGGGGAACGGACTGTCCGTGATGTTCCCCATGGTCGGGACTCTGGAGGAGATACGCCGTTTCCGCGCCGTCTGCGAGGAGGTTCGCGCCTCGCTCGACGCGCCCCGCATCCCTCTGGGCATCATGGTCGAGGTCCCGGCCGCCGCCCTCCTCGCCGAGGAATACGCACCCGAGGTGGACTTCTTCTCCATCGGGACCAACGACCTGACCCAATACACCCTGGCCATAGACCGCCAGAACCCGGAGCTGGCCGCCTCGGCCGACTCCCTTCACCCCGCCGTCCTGCGCCTCGTCCGAAGGACGGTCGAGGGAGCCGAAAAGCACGGCAAGTGGGTGGGCATCTGCGGCGGCATCGCCGGAGATCCGTTCGGGGCCTCGCTGCTGGTCGGGCTCGGGGTGACGGAGCTGTCGATGACCCCCCGCGACATCCCTGCGGTCAAGGCCCGGCTCCGTGCGCACGATTACGCGAAGCTCAGGGCCCTGGCGGAGAGGGCCCTGGAGCAGGACAGCGCGGAGGCCGTCCGGGCTCTGGAACAGGAGGCCCAATGATGAGGATCGTGACCGTCACCCTGAACCCCGCGATCGACATGACGGTAGGGCTCGCGGAACCGCTCGCGCGGGGGTCCGTCAACCTGGCCGAGTCCGTGACCGAGACACCGGGCGGCAAGGGGATCAACGTCGCCTCGTTTCTGGCCGACTGGGGGCTGGGCTCCTCCGTCACCGGCCTGATCGGCGCCGACAACGTCGGGATATTCGAGGGGCTCTTCCGCGAGAAGGGGCTGGACGACCGCTTTGTCCGGGTCCCGGGCAAGACGCGCACGAACGTGAAGATCGTGGACGGCGACGAGACGACCGACGTCAACCTCCCCGGGCTTCGCGCGGACGCCCCCGTGCTCCGCAGCCTGGAGACGATCCTTCTGGATCTGGCGAAGGAGGGGCCCTGCATCGTCTCCCTCTCGGGGAGCCTGCCCAAGGGGTGCGGGACGGATATCTACGCGAACCTGACCCAAAAGCTCCGGGACATTGGCGCCCAGGTGATGCTGGACACCAGCGGGGAGGCGCTGAAAACGGCCCTTGACGCTCCCGTCAAACCGTTCTGCGCCAAACCGAACAGGAGCGAGCTCGCGGCATGGACCGGACGGACCATCGAGACGGAGGAGGACCTGATCCGCGCGGCCAAGGCGCTCCTGGCGGGGGGGATGGCATTGCTCGCGGTCTCGATGGGAGGGGACGGGGCGATTTTCTTCTCCAAAGAGGGGGCCCTGCACGCAAGTAAGCGGCTGGACCGGCTTTCGAGCACCGTCGGGGCGGGCGACTCCATGGTCGCCGGCATCCTCGCCGCCCAGAGCGAGGGTGGCGACCTCGAGCGCGCGGCGCGCCTCGGGACCGCCTTTGCGGCGGCACGGGTCGACGCCGATTTCGAGGGCAGCCTCCGGGACCACGGGGCCATAGAGGCCATCGCCTCGTCCGTCGAGTTGAAGAGCATCGGACTGTAAGGGAGGGGAAAGCATCGTGGAAAAGGACACGCTGTTTCTTATCGTCAATGGAGGAGCGTCCGCGCCCCGCGGTATCCTTGCCGCGGAGGCCCTGAGGAGCGCGGCCGAACGTCTGGGCCGGAAGCTGGAGGTCGAGGTCCGGGCGAACGGCGCGACGCTGGCCGCCTTCGACACGCCGCCCGGCCCCGACGACCGCATCCTTCTCATCGGGGGAAAGGCGGGGGAAAAGGACCCGGCCGTCCCGGAGCGCGCGGAGCCCATCCCCGTCGTCGATATCGGATCGATCCTGGCCGACCCGACGGGGGCGCTGGAGCTGCTCTCCGGGGGAGCGGCGTCATCCGGCGCACCGGCCGGGGGAACGAAGAAGGAGCTCATCGTGGCGATCACATCCTGCCCGACCGGCATCGCGCACACCTTCATGGCCGCCGAGGGGCTGGAGCAGGCGGCCAAAGCTCTGGGCTACGATATCCGGGTGGAGACCCAGGGGTCCGTCGGCGCAGGAACGCCCCTGACGCCCGAGGAGATATCCAGGGCAGCCCTCGTCCTCATCGCCGCGGACAAGGAGGTGGAACGCAGCCGCTTCGTCGGCAAGCGGGTCTTCGCCGCGGCGACGAAGCCGGCGATCACGGCCGGCGAGGCCCTGATCCGTCAGGCGTTCTCGGAGGCGACGGTTCAGGCGGGAGACGCGGAAAAGGCGTCCTCCGAGGCGGCGGCATCCCAGAGGAAGGCCGGGCCGTACAAGCACCTGATGACCGGAGTCTCGTTCATGCTTCCCTTCGTCGTCGCGGGCGGCCTCCTGATCGCCCTCGGGTTCGCCTTCGGCGGCATCTACGCGGGGAACGAATCCAACGCGGGAACCCTTGGGCACGCACTCTTCACGATCGGCGCCACGGGCGCCTTCACGCTGATCGTACCGGTGCTGGCCGGCTACATCGCCTACTCGATCGCGGACCGCCCCGGCATCGCCCCCGGCATGGTCGGCGGCGTCCTGGCGGCCAACCTGGGTGCGGGGTTCCTCGGCGGCATCGTGGCCGGCTTCATCGCCGGGTACGCGACGGACCTCCTGAACCGGGCTATCCGGCTTCCCAAGAACCTCGCCGGGCTCAAGCCGGTGCTGATCCTCCCGCTTCTGGGCACCCTGATAACCGGACTCCTGATGCTGTACGCGGTCGGGACCCCCGTGGCCCGGGCGCTCCAGGCCCTTACCGATTGGCTCCAGGGGATGCGCGGGGCGAGCTCGGTCCTCCTGGGGCTGCTCCTGGGGGGGATGATGGCCATCGATATGGGGGGACCGATCAACAAGGCGTCCTATGCCTTTGCCACGGGGCTCATCACCACTCAGATCTACAGCCCGATGGCTGCGGTCATGGCGGGCGGGATGACGCCGCCCCTGGCCCTGGCGCTCGCGTGCCGCCTGTTCCGGAACCGATTCACGCGCGAGGAGCTGGAGGCCGGAAACGCCGCGGCCGTCCTTGGGCTTGCCTTCGTGACGGAGGGAGCCATCCCCTTCGCGGCCCGGGACCCGCTGCGGGTCATCCCGGCGCTCGCCGTGGGGTCCGCCCTGGCCGGGGCCATCTCCATGCTCGTCGGTGCGGAGCTCAAGGTTCCGCACGGGGGGGTCTTCGTCCTGACGATCCCGGAGGCGGCCACACACGTCTGGGGCTATCTCGCCGCCATCGCGGCGGGGACGATCGCCAGCACCGTGCTGTTGGGACTGTTCAAGAGGCCACTGAAAGAAGTGTAACGGAGTCCGAGGAAAGTCGAACAAAAATGAAGAGGGAGGACGGCAGGCGTCCTCCCTCTTTTAGAAACCAACTTTCCGAAACCCGCTCCTCAGCGACTCACTGGGAGATCGCGCTGACCGGGCAGGCCGAAACGCAGCTCCCGCACTCGATGCAGGTATCGGGGTTGACCTTCGCCTTGCCGTCCGTCATCGCGATAGCCTCGACAGGGCACGTTCCCACGCACGCCTCGCACGCCACACACGTGCCGGCGTCAACGACCGCTTTAGCCATTTGACACTCCTCCTCGTTCTCAAAAAACTCGTTCCCAAAACAAAAGTCGCTCAAAACCCCCACAGTTTTGATATTTTCATTATAACACAGGGCTATAGCCCGATGCTCCGCGGAAAAAGAGTAATCCGCTACTCCGAGTCGCCTCGTCCCCCGCCGAAGCGCTGCCCCTCCCCGCCTTTGCGGCGCTCCTCGAAGAACTCCCGCAGCCCCGCCTTGACGGCCTCGGGCAGGTCCTTTTTCCCGACGCCGCGGACCGCACCCTCGAGGGCCTGAAGCATGTGCAGGCAGGCCGAGGGGTCGATGCCGCGTATCCTGAGCCAGGCCTCGCGGCTCCCGATCGCTCTCAGAGCCTCGGGACTCCCCACCCCCGCGCGTTTCAACAGGTCCTCCAGCACCGGTCCGACGTTGGGCATGGAGGAAAGGGAACCGTTCACTTTCTGCACCTCCTCATCCTGGGAGCGGCGCCAGCGGAAGAGCAACGCTCCGAGGCGACGCTCCGCTACTCCGTAAACCAATTACGCCATCGCCGAACCTCATGGCCCTGCTCGTCCCCCTGCCTCAGGCTCTCGATGGCCTGATCCATCCGACACAGCAGAAGCTCCCTGTGCTCCGGCAGGCGTCCCTTGAGCGGAAAGGCGTTGGTCTTGTGCGTCCCATCGTAGACGGTCGGGATCTCCAGCAGGGACAGGAGACGCCGGCCCTCGCCCAGAGCCTCCGGAGGACGAAGGCGCTTGAACTCCCCGGCCCGAACCCGGCCCGCCAGCCGGGCCCCCTTGAACAGCACCAGAGTCACCACCGTCAGCTCGAAGGGATACGCCCCGTTCAGCAGGCTTGCCGTCTCGGCGATATGCTCCTCCGAGAGGGCGCGCCCTCCCAGTCCCAGCATGATGTAGACGGAATAACGGATCCCGGCGTCATCCAGGGCTCTCATGGCCGCAGCGTTCCCGGCGCGGCCCATCCCCTTCTCCTGATAGAGGAGCACCCGATCCGACCCCGACTCGATCCCCAGGCAGAGGCGGTCGTACCCGGCCTCGCGAAGCACCCGGAGCTCCGCCGCCGACTTCTCCAGGACATCGTCCGCCCGGGCGAAACAGGAGATGTACTCATCCTCCGGGAAGGCCGCGCGAAGCGCCCCGGCGATCCGCAGCAGTTTTTCCGTCGGCAGGCCGAAGGGATTCCCCCCGGCCAGAAGGCACCGACGCACGGGCCTGCGGTCGTGCTGGTGAATGAAACGCAGCTTCCCTATCTTGTCCAGTATCTCCGGAAGGGGAAGCTCCCGGTACCTCATCCCCTGATTCAAATCGCAGAAGAGGCAGCGCCCATAGCTGCACCCCACGGTGACGGGGAGTTGTACGGTACGGGATTCCGCCATGGGCACATAATAGAAGTATCCGTACTCGCCGTAAAGCTCCCGCTTGAAGCGCGCCGCCGTCTCCATGAAATCATGGTCCATGGGAATCACCTCTTTTCCGCCCCTCCCCCCCGCAGGAGGCAGGAAACGTCGTATCCGTGCTCCTGCAGAACGGAGATCCGGTTCGGTCTATATTTTACCGTCCCGTCCGAACCATATTGTAGGCTATCGCTCGAACATGGGGTAAAATAGCTTGGGATGTAACATCCTTCACCGACCCCATCGTCCTGCGCGGGCAGGACGTGCAAGAGTCGGTTTCGTTGTTTTTTCGATCGAAAGGAGACCGACATGCACAAAGCCGTACCGGTCAACAAGGACACGTGGTGGGTGGGCGTCAACGACCACGAAACCGACCTTTTTGAATCCCTCTGGGACCTGCCCCAGGGCGTGTCCTACAATGCCTACGTCGTGACGGGCGAGAAGACCGCCGCCATCGACACGGTCAAGGGCCCCTGGCTCGATGAGTATTTTCATAAACTGGAGGAGGTCCTTGGCGGCCGTCCGCTGGATTATCTGGTCGTCAACCACATGGAGCCCGACCACGCGGGGCTGATCTCCCAGCTGCGGGCGCGCCACCCCGGCCTGAAGTTCGTCGGCAACGCCAAGACCATGCCCCTTCTCAAGGGATATCACGGCATCGATACCGACACCGTGCTGGTGAAGGACGGGACCACCCTCGACCTTGGAGGACACGTCCTGCAGTTTGCGACCGTCCCGATGGTCCACTGGCCGGAGAGCATGGTGACCTTCGACACGACGACGGGCGTCCTGTTCTCCAACGATTCCTTCGGCGGCTACGGCGCCCACGAGGGGGGGCTCTTCGACGACTCCAAGACCCGCACACGATGGGAGGGCGAGATGTTGCGCTACTACGCGACCATCGTCGGACGCTATTCCAACGTCGTTCAGGTCGCCCTGAAAAAGCTCGCCTCCCTGCCCATCAAGAACATCTTCCCCGCCCACGGCACCCTGTTCCGCGAGGACGTGGGACAGGTCATCGGGCTGTACGACCGCTGGAGTCGCTACGAGGCCGACTGCGGGGCCGTCGTCGTCTACGGCTCCATGTACGGCAACACCAGGCGCATGGCGGAGGCCGTCTGCAGCGGGCTCTCCGATAGCGGCGTCAAGGACGTCCACCTCTACGACGCCGCCCGGAGCGCCCCCTCCCACATCCTGCGCGACATCTGGCGCTACAGGGGCTTCGCCCTGCTGAGCTGCACCTACAACACCCTGCTCTTTCCCCCAATGGAGGCGCTCTGTTCCAAACTGCTCAATCGCATGCCCAAAAACCGGGCGCTGGGCATCGCGGGCAGTTACAGCTGGAGCCGCGGCGCCCTGGACGCACTGAGGGAGTTCGCCAGGGACATCAAGCTGGAGGTCGTCGGCCCCGAGGTCGAGGTCTTCGCCTCCCCCACCGCCGAGGACCTGGAGCAGTGCGTGGAGCTGGGTAAAAACCTGGGCCGTCAGGTCGGAGGCCCCTGCCCCCTGCAGAGCTGACGGGGCGGAAGGACCCTTTGCAGCAAGCCGTCGTTCGACGCTCCATCGATGATGGAGCGTCTTTGCTGAGCCTTTTCATCCAGCGTACATGAAGGGGAATCGGACCCGCGTATGAACCGTTTTATCTCCGCTGTCCTGAAATACGGCATCTCTCTTTTCTGCCTGTTCCATGCCTTCCGGGGCGTACCCCTGAGGGAGCTGTGGGATGTCCTGAGCCGTTTTCCCCTGCCCCCCATGCTCCTCACGACGGCCGTCTCCTTCGCGGCCTATGCCGTCATGGGCGTGAGGCTCACCCGGATGAACACCCCTCCGCTCTCGTTCCGCTCGGCCTTCTGCGCCACCCTGGCGGGGCTGGCCGTCAACAACGTGGTCCCAGCCAAGGCCGGTGAGGTGGCCAAGGCCGTCTGGATCGGGCGCAATAACCATCTGCCCGCGGATGCCGCGCTGGGGATCGTGTTCATGGAGCGTTTTTTCGACGTCAACGCCCTGGCGCTGCTGAGCCTGTGGTTTGTATGGCACGTGGGGCGGCGGAGCGCGACGCTTCTCTTCCTGGCGTGCCTGCTCGCAGGATGGCTCGTCCTCCTCCTGATGCGGCGCTGTCCGAAGGTCGTCTCCTGGGCCGCGCGCCTACCCCTGCCCCGAGAGATCACGGGCTTTCTCCAGCGTTTCCTGTCGGCCCTCGCCGGTCATCTGACGGCGGGGCGCCTCGTCTGGATGGCCTCGACCTCCTTCCTCGTCTGGAGCCTCTACGCCCTGGAGACGATCACGGCGCTCAATGGGGTCGCCAGGCTGGGATTGAGCTGGAAAGCGGCCCTGAGCGTCTTCGCGCTCAGCAGCCTGGGGATGCTTCTGCCCTCGTCCCCCGGGGCCATCGGGGTCTACGAGGCCATCGCCGTGGCCGCACTGAGGGCGCACGACGTGCCGCACGATCAGGCCCTGGCCGCAGCGCTCTTCGCCCACATGGCACAGTTCATCCCCGTCACTCTGGCCGGAGGGCTGGCCATGCTGCTGTTCCCTCCCGAACCGAAGAAGGAGGGGGCGGAAGGCTGACGCCGGGACACGCACACAACCCTTCGCATGAACATGCCGCATCAGCACAAACATTAAGAGGCGCCGCCCTCGGGATCGACCCTGCGGACGGCGCCTGCTTTCAAATTCCAATTCTTTCGAATGACGACACCAGGCTTAAATCCATCGCTTTCAGTCGATGGCATCGAGTTTCATCGGCATTCCCCGTAGACCCCGAGGACTCCCGAGCGCACTTCGACCCGGACGGGACGGCCCAGGGGGACGTTGCTGATCTCCCGCGGGGAGCCCTGCGCCAGATCGGCCTCATCGAGCGGCCACTTCACGTTTTCGATGGAGACCCCCTCGCAGAAGGCCGTAAGGGACAGAAGCGACAGCGCCGAGGGTAGGATTTCAAAGTCCAGCTCAAGTTTTGCGGGGCCCCGCAGAGGGAAGAGGACCTCGCGCTCGTCGGCGAACCAGAGGACCCTCACCCCACGCTCCATGGCCCAAAGCGATGAAAAGACGTTCGAGAAGGCGTGGTCGAAACGCCCGCCCCAGCACCCGGTGACGACGACATCCCCGGACAGCAGCCTCAGGGCCAGCTGAAAGTCCGTATCGTCCTTGTCCGGCGTATAGCGGTCCGTCTTCGCGCCCATCCGCTCGGCCCATTCCCTGGCCCCATCCGAGACGCTATCGAAATCCCCCAGGATACGGGACGGCACGACCCCGGCGGCTCGACAGGCGTCGGCCCCCCGGTCCAGCGCCCAGGTCTCCCGTCCGAGGGAGACCTTCCGCAGCCAATCGGGATCGGGAGCGCGGCCCCCCAACACCAGCAACGGAGGCGGAGAGCTTGACGGCGCCTCCCCGTGCCGCCTCAAAAGAGCGCGCATCCGAGGCAATTCCAGCTCGAGCGCCGCCTCGAATTCGAGCTCGGGCGACTCGAAGGGGCGCACGGGCTCAGAGGAGCGCACGCGCCTCACTCCTCATCGAACAGTCCGCCCGTCCGCGCGCGCTTCAAAGCCTCGAAAGCGCCCTCCTCGTCCATCAAGATGTCCCGGGGCTTCGAGGAGTTTCCGGGCTGCGGCCCCACGATGCCCAGCTGTTCCAGGCCCGTAATCACTCGGCCGGCCCTGGGATAACCGATGTTGAGGTAGCGCTGAAGGCCGCTTGCGGAGGCGATGCCCGTGTCCATGACGACGTGGATCGCCTCCTCCATCTTGGGGTCGTCGACGATGCTCGTGCCGTTCTTTCCGTTGCCCTCTCCCGCGGGATTGCCCGGGTCCTCGAACTCGATGTACTCCGGCTCCCCGAAGGTCCCCTTCATGTACTCCACGAAATCCAGCGTGCGCTCCTCGGTGATGAAGGGGGCCTGAAGGCGGAGCGGGCGGGGATAGCGCGTGCTGAAGAAGAGCATGTCGCCCTTCCCGAGCAGCTTGTCGGCCCCAGCGGCGTCGATGATCGTCCGGGAGTCCGTCTGGGACGGCACGGCAAAAGCCACGCGCGCCGGGACGTTCGCCTTGATCAGGCCGGTGATGACGTCCACGGAGGGCCGCTGGGTCGCCAGGATCAGGTGGATCCCCGCGGCACGGGCCTTCTGAGCCAGACGGGCGATCAGTCCCTCCACCTCCTTGCCGGCCGTGTACATCAGGTCCGCCAGCTCGTCGACCACCACGACGATATTGGGGAAACGATCCTTGGGCAGGACCTTGTCGTTATAGGAGGCAAGATTGCGGACCCGTGCGCGCGCAAAACACTCCGTGCGGCGCTCCATCTCCTGCACGGCCCAGGAGAGTGCGGCGATGGCCTGCCGCGGGTCGGAGACGGGCCGGGCCAGGAGGTGCGGCAATCCTTCGTAGATGGCGAACTCCACATGTTTGGGGTCCACGAGGATCAGGCGCAGCTCCTCGGGGGGGCGACGCAGGCACATCCCCAGGATGCAGCCATTGACGAAGACGCTCTTGCCCGACCCCGTGGTCCCGGCGACCAGCAGATGCGGCATGTCCTCGAGGCCGCAGACCAGGTAACGGGAGTCGACCCGCATCCCCATCGGCAGCGGCAGAAGGAACTCTCCCTGCTGAAACTCCTCGGACTCCATCACGGAGCGCAGGGCGATTCCCTTGCGCTTCGGATTGGGGATCTCGATACCCACATAATGCTGCCCCAGGATAGGGGCCTCGACACGAACCGACACGACCGCCAGGGCCATCGTCAGGTCGTTGGCCAGCCCCGCGACCTTGCTGACCTTGATGCCCGGCGCCAGCTCTATCTGAAATTGAATGACGGAGGGGCCCACCACGATATGGGCGACCGTCGCCTTGACGCCGAAATTCTGCAGCGTATCGACGATGACCTCCGCCTGCTTGTTGGCCAGCTCCAGGGCGTCGTCTTGGTCCCAGTCCCGAACCGGAGGGCCGAAAAGGTCCAGAGGAGGGGGAAACACCCCGGAACGGAAGCGCTTCTCTTCCTCGTCCTCGGGCAAGACCACCTCCGGGAAGGTCTCCTGAACGGCGGTGTCCCTGCCGTCCGCCCCCTCCTCCGCCTCCGCATGCGAATCATCGGAAGAGGGGGCGAGCCGCTCGCGGATCTCCCGCACGCGTTCCTCGGGGCCGACCTTCGGGGTGCTGGTCACCTCGATAACCTCTTGTCCTCCCTCTATCGCCTTATTCAAGGGAAGCTCGACGGTCTCCACGGCCGCCTCGTCCTCCCCAGCGGCCCCCGGGGCCCGAGAGGCGGGAGAGTCCTTCGGCACCTCCAACGGAGGACGGCCGGTCGACGGACGTTCGCCCCGGGCTTCCCGCCTGAAAGGCATAAGGACGTCGAATTCTCCGGACTCGAGGGACTCCAGCAACTGATCCAGGATCTCGACCGCCGTCTGCGGAGGGGCATCCGTCGACGCTTCCGCAGCGGTCCCGGCATTGAGAGCCTCGGCATCGAGACCGGCAGCGGACAGCGGTTCTTCGGCCCCGCCAACCTCAACGGCTTCGTCCGACTCGCCCGCGTCATCGGCGCGTTGCGGTTCCGGTTCCGGTCCCGATTCGGCTTCGGGCACGGGGACCTCGGGCGAGGGCTCGGGGTGGGGGACGGACTCCGGCCCCTCTTCCTCTTCCTCATCCACATCGGGAGGGATGGGCATCCCCTCGGCATCCGGGGAAGGCGTCTCCATTTCCTCCCCGGACGCCGGGACCCCGGCCTCCTCCTCATCGTCAAACGTGCCCGGCGTCCCCACAGGCCGGAGGGGATCGAAGGGAACGCCTCCGGGAGAGGCGTTCCTCACGAGGTGCGTGCTTCTTTCCTCCTCCCTGTGCTTGGGGGCATGGGGTTCCCGGGGTTCCTTCCGTCCCTTTTCCTTGGGTTCCGGAGCCGGCTTCGATTCCGCCGTATCCGACGGGCGAGCTGTGGGCAGCAGCGACAACAGCGAGAGAAAACGCGAGCCGAAGAGCAGGCCGGCCAGGAAAAGGGAGGCGAACGACACCATGACCGTCCCCAGGACTCCCAGGTTCAGGACAAAGAAATGCGCCAGGCCGTCCCCCACTCGGCCGGGTTCGGCCAAGCGCCAGCTTAAATTCCATCCGACCTTCCGGAACAGGCCCAGCATGAAGGCGATGGAAAGATAGAGCTGAAGCGTCCCCAGAATCTGCCCCAGAAGCCGGGGGATCCGGAGGCGGACGAACCAGGCGAAGCAGAGATACAGCCAGAACGCCAGGGGGACAAAGAGCGCCCCGCCCCAGACGGAGCGCAGATACGCCCCGATATGGCGTCCCGACGCCCCTGTCCAGGCGCTGTCGAAAAGAGCCGCAATCAGATATATTCCGATAGCCGAGAAGAAGAAAAGGGCCAGTTCGAACCAGCTTCTCCGGGCAGGATGCCGTGTCGCCGCGCCGTGCTTGTTCGAAGGTTTTCGAGGTTTCTTGCCGCTGCCGCGTATTATGGGCATTGTGAAATCCTGCCTCTCACGTTCAAATTCGGTAGCACTTCCTTTTCGCTCCGCCGGCGCCTATTCGGAGCGGGCTTTTTTTATGTTTTGGAGATGTTCCTCGTAGGTCGATGAAAAATAATGGTACCCGTTCTTCCGGGCCACATAATAATAATACGGGTTCTCCTCTGAGCCAAGCGCGGCATCCCAGGCGGAGGTGGATGGGATGCAGATGGGGTGCCGGGGAAGCCCCGGGAAACGATAGGTATTGTAGGGTGAATCGATGTTCAGGTCGCTGTGAAGCACCCGCGTCACCTTCCGTCCCATGCGCTTCCAGGCATAGACCACCGTCGCGTCGATCTGCAGCGGCATGTTCCTCTTCAGCCGGTTTCGGATAACCTCCGCGATCGTGGGGCCCTCCGCATCCCACAGGGCCTCGCGCTGCACCATCGAGGCAATCTTCGCCGCGGCCAGAAGATCCGAGGAAGCCATGGACCGAACCGAAGCTCCGTACCGATCCCACCAGGCGTGCGCCGCCGTACGCACCAGCTCCTCCGGGGACTCCTCGACGAGAAGATAGGTATCCGGGAGAAGCCACGCGATCCTCGATTCCTCCTCGTCGGGAAGCACCGCGCGCATCGCCTCGGGATAGCTGCGGCCGTCCAGGATGGAACGTTTCAGGAGGTCCCCGCTTCCCGGAGCATCGGGGTTTTGTTCCGGGCGGAAAAGGTCCCGCAGGGAAAAGACGTCCGCCCCCGGGAGAATGGTCACCTTCGCCAACAGCGGGCGCACCGTCCGAAGCTGGCGGGCCAGGTTCCAGGCATCGGAGCGCACGACACGATAGCTCCCGGGCCGAAAACTGCGGTCCAGCCCGAAACGCGCCATCCATCGGGCCAGTTTCGCGGAGGGCTCCGTCAGGGCCCCCTGGTCGAAAAAGGCCTGGGCGATCTGCCGGGCGTTCATCTTCGGGTGGATGAGGACAAGACGCACCTCCCCCACCGGAATGGGCAGAACCCTTTCCCAAAAAGGGCTGGGCTGCTTCAGCCAGAAGGATGCGCCTCCCAGCAGAAGGCCCATCACCAGCAACATCGACAGACAGAACAGGCTTCGTCTCATCGGCTCAGGCACTCCCCGTCCACCCGTTTCCTCTCCCCTTCTTCACGGT
>NZ_CALIAA010000048.1 GCF_938040765.1 uncultured Fretibacterium sp. | reverse complement strand
AGCTGATAAACCCAGATGAGCCCCCAATAAGTATCATAGAGCCCTATCTTCTGGTAAATCAGGAATAAAGGGAGGACGACGAGGATTTCAGGGGCGAACTTGAAGGAAAGGATGGTAAACGCCAGATCCTCCTTGGCTCGAAAGGAAAACCGGGCAAGGGAATAGGCTGCCGGGACGCCGACGATTATGGATAACAGGACGGCGCCGGCGCTGACAATCAGGTTGTCCATAAAGCATTTGAAGTAGTTTGTCTTCAACAGGACCTCTCGGTAATTCTCCAAAGTAGGATCGAAGAAAAACGTGGTGTTGAACATCTGAGCGTCACTTTTGAACGAAATGATCAGCATCCAGACAAGCGGAAAAAGCGCGAAAAGGGCCCAGAGAAGAAGAGCGGCATTGCGTGCACACGCTTCCATAAGTCTGTTTTTCAACGTTGGTTCCTCCTATCGCCCCGAGGCCTTTTTCTGAACCAGAAGCCAATTGGAAACCAATTTCTTGCTGATGATATAGATGATAACCCAAAGGAACAGAATGTAAGGCATGGCCTCCCCGAATTTGAGGAACGCAAAGCCCTTGTTGTACGCGGTCAACGACAGGTTCATCAATGTGTCTCCCGGTCCTCCTTTGGTCAGGGCAAAAATAATGCCGTATTCCTGCATGGAGGCCATCAGGCGGAAGATCAAGGCGATATAAAGAAAGGGCTTCAGCATCGGCAGGGTCAAATTCTTGAAGGTAAACCACGGAGAGCCGCCGTCAATCTGCGCCGACTCGAAAGGAGACTTCGGCAGCGAATTGATCCCCGCCACGACAAGGACAATGACAAAGGGAGTATACACCCATATATCGATGAGAGCCGCCGTGAAGAGCGCCGTAGATGGGGAGGATGCCCAGGGGAAGCCATATACCCCAAACAGATTGAGAAATTTCTCAAGGATACCCACGGAGGTATTTGTCATGAGCTGCCAGATGATGGTCGCGATGACCGGGGCGACCATCAGGGGAAAAACCAACAGGACCTTCAAGGCCCTTGAAAAGGAATTGTCCTTTTTACAAATGAGAAGCGCGATCCCCAGCCCCAGCAGGATTTCCGAGACGGTCGTGACGAAAGCGTATTTGACCGTCACCCAGACGGCATGCCAGAATGCGGGCTCCCTGAACATCTCGCCCCAGTTGGCAAGGCCCGTGAAGCGCACCGTGGGGCGCCTGAAAGAAAGGTTCGTCAGGGAATAATAAACTGCCATTCCAAAAGGATATAAAATTCCGATGGTTAAAAGCAGGGCGGGCGCAATAATAAGATAGGGCTTCGCCCTCTCCCGGAAGGGGCGCTTCAGGTAACCATCCTTAAGTCCCAGTTTTTCGGTGCGGCTTTCCAAACCCAACTCCCTCCTCCGAATCCACAGCCGTGCAGTTCATCCCCTTTTCCGAGGACGCCGCGTCAGGCTGCGAGAACAATCCGTAATTTGGACAGAGCCTTCACAGGGTGCATCAACTCATTGATTGAAGTGTTTACTGAAATGCCCTGAAGTTCTCCTTCTCGATGCGTTTGATCGCCTCGAGTTTCGAAGAGGAACGCCCCGGAATGAACTCCAATGACAACCATTCCATCAGCAGCTTTTCCGCCAACTCGACGCCGACGACACGCGCCCCCATGGTGATCACGTTCGCATCGTTGCTGAGGCAGGCCCGCTCCGCCGAATAAACGTCGTGTACCGGGGTCGCATAAATCCCAGGAAATTTATTGGCCGTTATTGCCATACCGATACCCGTACCGCAGAACAAAACGCCTTTTTTCGTATAACCGCTTTCGATAATCCGCCTTGCCAGGCGGGCTGCAACCTCGGGATAAGGCTCCTCATCCAGCTCGGAATGAACCCCTACATCCTCCACTTCCACATTTCTACCCCTCAAGAAGGCAAGGATTTTTTCCTTGAAGGAAACGGCTGCATTATCGCAGCCCACGAGAAGACTCATAGCGACACTTCCCCTCTGTTTTCTCCGGTCAGGCGTTTCCAGCAGTGCTTTCCTTGCGCGGCGCCCCCGCTCCATGCGGAAGTTCGATCTCTCCGGCGCCCGTACCCTCCGGCCCCCTCAGGACCTGAGCAAAGGCGTTATCGATTCGGCCAGAGTCGTCAGCAAAAGGCAGCACGAGGTCGCCCCTGCGTCATGGACGCCGCGGGAGCGTTCCCCCAAACGGCTGGCCCGCCCAACTTTTGCCACCATATCCCTGGTCGTTTCCCACCCCTTTTGCGCCGCTTCGGACATAGCGGACAGGGCCATTTCAAAATCGCGCTTCTCCGCCAGCGCTGCGTCAAAAGCATTGACCGCGGGGATGAGCGTATCCAACAGGGTCTTGTCCCCCAATCGGGCCCCCCCCAACCCCTCTATCCCCGAAATGGCGCCGTGGAGCATCTCACTGAAATCCTCGGGCGAAAGATTCTCCTTCCCCTTGGCCACTTTAGCCATTTCTCCAAAAAAAGTTCCGTAGATCGGCCCCATGGATCCGCCTATCTCCATCATAAGGACCCGGCTCAACGTCCTCGCCGCGTCGAAGAACGTTGCCGTCGACCAATCGACCCGGGATTCACAGAGGGAAAAGCCCTTTTCCATGTTGACCCCGTGATCGCCGTCGCCGATCGCACCATCGATCTCACTGAGATAGTCCTTATTTTTTTGTATCGTCCCGATCAGGGCCCTGACGATGGCCGCCCCGTCCTTATTCAGAAAAAACGACATAACGTCACCTTCCAAACTGGGTCAACCCCATGCTCTCCGCTTCCATATCCATGAGCTCCTTGAGCTCATCGTCAAGTTTCATGACCGTCAGGGTGGCCCCCATCATCTCGAGGGAGGTAAAATAATTGCCCACGTAGGAGGAATAAATCCGGATTCCCCTCTTCTCCAGGAGTTCGGCGACCTTGCCGAAAAGGACATAGAGCTCCATAACGGGCGTCGCCCCCAGCCCGGAGAGCAGGACAACCACCTCGTCGTTTGCCGCAAAAGGAAGATCGGGGACAACGATATCCACCATCTTCTCAGCTACTGCATCCGCGTTTCCCAAATCTTCAACACGTATCCCCGGTTCGCCATGATGTCCTATCCCCAGCTCCATCTTGCCCGGTGCAATCTGGAAATTAGGCTTGCCGACGGCAGGAATCGTGCAGGGCGTAAGCCCAACCCCCACGCTGCGGGTATTGTCGATGGCCTTCTGAGCTGCGGCGACGACCTCCTCGAGCGAGGCGCCACGAGCCGCCTTGGCCCCGCCGACCTTCCACATCAATACCTCGCCTGCGACACCTCGGCGTTTTTCCTCCTGTCCCTTGGGGGCCGAGGCGACGTCATCGTTCGCCACGACGGTCATGACTTTGATGCCGTCCTCCTCCGCCAGTTCCCGGGCCATTTTGACATTCATGTTATCCCCGGCATAGTTGCCATACAGACAGGCAACGCCCACTCCGCCATCGGCAGCGAGGAAGGCGTCATAAAAGGCCTGAGCCGGAGGCGACGAAAAAATTTCACCCACCGCCACCGCATCCACCATGTTACGCCCCAAATACCCGACAAAAGCGGGTTTGTGACCCGATCCTCCTCCGGTCACAATGCCCACCCGCCCCTTTTCTCCGGCCATACGGGTTTTGACGACGCGGGGATTATTTGTGGGAGCCAAGAGAGAAGAATAATTTCTCAGGAATCCAACAAGCATGTCATCAACGATCCTGGATGGGTCATTCACAAAACGCTGCATTAAAAATCATTCCCTTCTCGCAGGCTCTTCTTCCGAAAAACACCGACACCTCCGCATGTATTCGCAACAAGCGGGATGTCGGCAGAAAGCATCGGAAAACAACGAGCACAATATTCGTAAATCCAAGGGGTCATGAAAAGTAGACGGGACTCTCGGTCTAAAAGGATCCTCCTTAGAAGGAAATCGCCCCT
>NZ_CALIAA010000047.1 GCF_938040765.1 uncultured Fretibacterium sp. | reverse complement strand
CCACAAAGAGAATCCCATGATGCCGGGGAGGGAGAAGACGAGAAAAAGCTCCACGACACGCCCCCTTCAGGCGCCGCGTCCGCCGGCGGGCCTCAATAAATCTCGAACCGGAACTCCGGGATCGTCTCGGAACGGTACAGGATATCGACCGCGTATTTTCCCCTCGGCAGGGGGACGCCGCTCTCCTGGAGCAGGCAGTACATCCTCGATCCGGATGGCGCCGGCAGCGGATACGTCTCCGATTGGACGACCTTGTCCCCCCAGCGCCAGACGACCTGGATCTCGCCATCCTCCTCGACGCGGGAATAATCGAAATACAGGCACCCCTGCCTCGAGCCGTAGGGGAATCGGGAGACCGTCCCGGTCAGGAACCTTCGGTCGTGAATATCGACGTTGATCGTCACGTTGGAGATCATGAAGTTCTCGCCGGACCGGACGGAACTCTGCCGCACCACCCAGAATGAAAGGAGGGTCAACACGAGCGTAAAAACGATCAGAAGGAACAAAAAGGGCTTTCGTCTCGTCATGACGGCTCCGCCGGAGGCCGGGGGCCCCCACGCTCCTCATACCCCGCGTACCAGCTCCTGAGCCGGGAGGAAACCCGATTCAGATCGGGCAGTGCGAAGCCGTCCACCGAACATCCGCCAAGCCCCGAAACCCCGTCGACGGCCCCCCTGTCCCGGAGAGCCGCGAGCATCCGCTCCTCCTCCCCTTCGTTCAGGCCCGCCCAGCGGCCGAACGGGACGGACAGGAGTGCCGCCAGGGCGTACCCTCCCCAGTTCGACACGTCCACCGGAAGGCATACCGTCGAGGGGACGCGGGAGAGGAAGGGCGCATAATGGGGGAGGAGCCGCGACAGGGGCTCATAGAGGGTCCCCATACCCGCCTCGTTTCCGCCGTCGCCGATCCCCAGCACGGGGACCCCCGATCCCGCCGCCGCGAGGGCCAGGTCGTCCAGCGGGACGACCACGGAGCCGATGTCCTCGCCCTTCATGTTGTAGTAGCGCCCATCCGCGGCCCGCCCCGGACGCTCCAGGAACACCAGGAGGTCGAACCCCTTGAGGGCCGCGGGGTCGGGCCCGTCCAGGCAAAGGGCCGAAGGGCCGCCGACGCTCCCGGAACAGGCGTCCAGCGCGGAGAGGTTGGAGCGGTCCGTCGCCAGGCAGACCCTCTTTCCCAAAAGGGCCAGGGCCCTTCCGAGGATGACCGCACCCGGAGGGCCGTCCGTCTCGGGGGCCGAGGCCGAGCGGATGAAGAACCCCGTGACGATCAGCACGCTCCGCGCCGCCATGCAGAGGGAGAACGCCCGCTCCCACAGGGGGGCGTCCGAAAGCAGGGAGACTCTGCGCCCCCCCAGGTCCGAGGCCACGACACCCCGCAGCGAATCCAAAGCGGCGCCGGGAAGGGGCGTCATCGGGGCCGGGGCGAAGGCCGACGAATCCGACAAATTGAGAAATCGAGCATCCGGGCTGTCAGACATCGGGACCCCGCATGGGGCTCAATTCAGCTTGTCGACCAACCCCAAAAGCTCCGGGCTGAGGGATTTATGCTCGTTCCAGGAGCGCTCCAGGTCGCTCAGGACCATGCGATGGTTCACGTTCCCCACCATATAGCCCGATTTCCCGATCAACAGGGATTCGGCCGCATAGGCACCCATCCGGGAGGCCAGCAGGACATCGAAGGACGTGGGACTGCCGCCCCTCTGGATATAGCCCAGGACGGTGACGCGCGCGTCGTAGCCCCCGGTGTCCTGGAGCTTGTCCTTCATCTCGTTGGCGGACATGACGCCCTCCGCCAGGATGATGAGCGTATGGCTCTTCCCCTTAGCCTGGGAGAGGCGCAGCCGCTGGCAGAGGTTGCCGATGCTCAGGGGGAGCTCCGGGACGACGACGTACTCCGCCCCCGAGGCGACGGCGATCTCGAGGGCCAAAAAGCCGGCGTTGCGCCCCATCACCTCGACGATGAACAGGCGGTCGTGGCTGGACGCGGTGTCCCGAAGGCGCATGACGGCCTCGAGGGCGGTGTTGACGGCGGTGTCGAAGCCGATCGTCTCATCCGTCCCCGCGACGTCGTTGTCGATGGTACCGGGAATTCCGATGACCGGCATCCCCATGTCGTGCAGTTCCTTGGCCCCATGAAAGGACCCGTCGCCGCCGATCACGACCAGGCCCTCGATCCCCGCCGCCCTCATCCGGGCCAGGGCCTCCCCGCGTCCCTCGGGGGTCGTGAAGCGCTCGCTGCGCGCGGTCTTGAGGATCGTCCCCCCGCGATGGATGATCCCCCCCACGGAGGAACGGGTAAGGGGAATGAAATCCCCGTCGATCAACCCTTCATAGCCCCGGAGCACCCCCACGCACTCCTTGTCGTTGAAGAAGCACGTGCGAGCCACCGCCCGGATGGCGGCATTCATGCCCGGGGAGTCCCCCCCGCTGGTCAGAACTGCGATGCGATCCACGTCAATCTCTCCTCAATTATAAGCCATAAGGCATGGGCAAAATGCCCTCCGCCCTCATCGTCTACCGGGTCTGAAGCTCGTCCATCCTGCTGCGGACCTCGTCGAGCTCACGATCGAGGGCGTCGATCTTCGTCTGAAGCTCCTGCCTTTCCTGGTTCAGTTTCTCCATACGCTTGATCAGCCGGTCCAGCTCCAGACGGTCCATGGCCTTACCGGTCCCCAGGGCTTCGGGATTGTCCTTCGAAAGGTCCCAGACCCAGCGGATATCTCCCCTCGCCGCGGTGGCCTGACTGATGGCCCCGTTCAGGACAAGGCGGATGTCCTTGACTCCCTCCAGGATGTCCTTGCCCGTCTTGGGGTCGTAGCGGGGGAAGAAGACCATTCCGTCCCGCTGCCCGGAGATCTTGAAGTTGAATCGTTTGTCGTAATCGGAGGGATTGTAGCGCTGCTTGCCGACGAAGAGCGTCAGATGGCGGTCGAACGGCTGGGGGTGCATGGGGACGCCCGTGACGTTGAAATCGATATGAAAGGCTATGGAGTCGTGAAGGTTCAGGCTCTTCAGCAGGGTGTATTTGTAGTTCTCCATCTCGTCCTTCGTCCAGAGGTTCTTCTCCGCCTCCGAGCGCACCAGAGCCTCGACGTACTCCGCCGAGTAGTAGGTCACCTCGATGGCCACCGTCTGGAGTTCGGACTTCTCGTTGAAGGAGTCGGTCCTCTTCCATTTCCTCAGGATATCCTCGTCCGAGCCCCAGGCGGACGAAACCCACAAAGCGAGGCAGAAAAGCAGGGAAAGCCCCACGGATTTTCTTACAAAGAATTTTCCGGTCATCGCACGCGTTCCACTCCATTCCATTTTATCTTCATCATTGTTCTCGTCTCATCCATTCCGCCCCGAGCCTCTTCCGCGGCCCTTCACGAAGGCACGTTCCGTAACGTTCCTCCCGTTCGATTATACAACAGGAATCAGGGAAGCAAACCCGCCCGCACCGCAAACCGCCTATCCCGCCCGCAGGCGGTAGACCATGGCCAGGATCTCCGCGACGCCGCGATAGAGCTCCTCGGAGATTTCCTCCCCGATCTCGACCCCCTCGAACAGGGCCCAGGCCAGAGGCTTGTTCTCGACGACGGGCACGCCGTGGGCACGCGCGAGCTCCCGAATCCTCTGCGCCACGATCCCGCGGCCCTTGGCCACGACCTGAGGGGCGCTCATCAGCTCGCGGTCGTACTCCAGGGCCACGGCCAGGGTCGTCGGGTTGGTGATGACCACGTCGGCCTTGGGCACCGAGGCCATCATGCGCTTCTTGGCGAGCTCCCGCTGCTTCTGCCGGATCTTGTTCTTGATCTGCGGGTCCCCCTCCATCTGGCGGAACTCCTCCTTGATCTCCTGACGGCTCATCCGGATCGACCGCTCGAACTCCCACTTCTGATACATGTAGTCGATCAGGGCCATGATCAGGAGCATCGCCGCCAGGCGCATCGCAAGGGACCAGAGCATGTTCCAGAAGGCGGCGCTTCCATGGCCGAGGGGGAACTGCATGGCCCTCAGGGTGTCGGGAAGGTAGTCCCGGATGGCGGTGTAGATCACGACGGCAAAGACCGCCGCCTTCAGCAGCCCCTTGAGCAGTTCCACCAGCGAGCGCAGCGAGACGATCTTCTTCATCCCGCTGATCGGGTTGAGGCGGTCCAGGTTGATCTTGAAGGGCTCGCCCGTGACGGTCCAGCCCACCTGCCAGACGATCACCGCGACGGCCAGGATGGCGACCAGCCCCCCCAGGGGGAGCCAGGTCAGAAAATAGCTCTTGATCGCCTCCAGGGACAAGATGGGGAACCAGCCCTCCCGCAACAGAATCTTATCCCCCATGAAACGAATGGAGAGCTGAAGCAGCGCGAGGAAAAGCCCATAGATGAAGGGCCCCAGAAGGAGCAGGGAGGCCAGCCCCGTCAGGATCCCGACGGCGGCCGTCAGGTCCCGGCTCACGCAGACGCGCCCCTCCGAGCGCACCTTCTGGCGCTTCTTGGGGGTGGCCGGCTCGGTCCGCTCCTGGGCGAAGAACTGGAGATCGAAGGGGACGGGCCGCCCCCCTCCGACGGCGCGCTGTCCCAAAAGGAGGGTCACGGCGCTCCCCTCCACGCCAGGACGCTCGTCAGGGCAAACTCGATCCACCGCTCGAACTGGGTATAGATCAGGTCCACCACCAGCGGCAGCGCCGCGGCCAGGACCAGGAACCCCAGCGCCACCTTGATCGGGAGCCCGAGGACGAAGATGTTCATCTGAGGGACCGTCCGGGCCAGGAAGCCCAGCCCGACGTCCGCCAGCACGAGGGCGCAGTAGAAGGGGATCACGATCCGCATCGCCAGCACAAAAAGCTCCTGAAGCCAGGTTCCCAGGGACATGTCCCCGACGGGGAACAGGGCCAGACGCCCCAGGGGCACGAGGCGCAGGCTCTCGATCACCGACTGCACCATCAGAAGATGCCCGTTCCACCGGAAGTAGAACCACAGTCCCACCAGAAAATTCAGCTGGCCGATGATCGACGCCTGGCTCTGCGTCATGGGGTCGACGACCTGCGCCATGGAGAAGCCCATGGCCGTGCCGATCTGCTCCCCGGCGGTGTTCAGCGCCGGAAGAGGCAGGGACGCCAGGAACCCGATGGCAAACCCCACAAAAAACTCGCGCAGGGCCAGGACGGACAGTGCGAGGACGCTGTCGAAGAGGACCACGGGGACCTGGGCGGACGGCACCGCCCCCACGGACGCCGCGGTCAGGAGCACCGCGCCCAGGTAGCGGAAGGAGGCCGGGGACATCGTGGAGGCGAAGAGGGGCGAGGCGAACACCATGCCCACGAAGCGAAGGTGGATCAGCAGATAAACGACGAGAAGCTGCGTGGGCAGCTCGATTCCCTTCAACCCTCCCCCCTCCTCTCGGAGTATCGTTCCTTTTCCCGGTCCTTCTCATTCCGTTTCGCAGGTATTCGCAGGCAAGGCGGCTTTTGCGAGACGCCGCAGATAAGCAGACCGCCAACGAGCGCTCGCGAGTTGTGCGGGGCGCTCAGGGGTTTCATCAGGGCCGGTCGTCTGCCTAAACGCAGCATACGAATGCCCGAGGAGCGGAATTATTGGATGAAGCGCTCCAGCTGGCCCAGTATCTCACGAGTCATGACGAGCATCCTGGCTCCCATCCAGGGGCCCAGAAGCACCATGCAGAGGAAGACGGCCAGGATCTTGGGGATGAAGATCAGCGTCTGCTCCTGGATGGAGGTGGCCGTCTGAAGGATGCCGATCAGGAGCCCCACCACCATCGCGACCATAAGGATCGGCATGGAAACCGCCATCATCGTCCACACGGCATTGCTCATGACGTCGTAAAGACTGAGGAGCGTTACGGGCATTTTTCCGGGTCCTCTCCCTTCGATTCCTTTCCTCCACGCAACAATAATCGACCAAACGGAAAACGGCGCGCTCAGGGCACGTTCGTGAAGCTCTTCAGCAGGCTCATCACGACCAGATTCCAGCCGTCCGCCATGACGAAGAGCACCAGCTTGAAGGGCAGGGACACCATCATCGGCGGAAGCATCATCATGCCCATGGCCAACAGGACGCTCGAGACCACCATGTCCACGACGATGAAGGGGATGTAGATGACCACCCCCATCTGAAAAGCGGTCTTCAGCTCGCTCAGCATGAACGCCGGCACCAGGACCCGGGTCGGGACCCGGTCCCGGGATACGGGCTGTTCCAGCTTCGCCATGGAGGTCATCAGGGAGAGCTCCTCCTGCCGCGTGTAGCGGAACAGGAACTCCCGTACCGGCACGACCGAACGCTGCCAGGCCTGCTCCGCGGGGATGTCCCGCGCCAGGTAGGGGGCGAGGCCGTTCTCATAAACCTGGTTCCAGGTGGGATACATGGTGAAGAGGGTCAGAAAGAGGGCGAGCCCCGTGACGACCTGCTGCGGAGGGGACTGCTGAAGGCCGATCGCACGCTGCACGAACCCCAGGACGATGACGATACGCGTGAAGCTGGTGATCATCAACAGGATGGCCGGGGCCAGGCTGAGGACGGTGAGCAGCCCCAGGATCTGGAGCGACAGGGCCACATCCGCGGGAGAATCGGCGGAGGCGATGCCCAGCCGCAGGGAGGGCAGGGAAAAGGACCCCGCCTCCGCAGCCGACGCGGGCGTCAGGAACAGAAACGGCAGAAACAGGACAAGCGCCCCCAGAAGGAGGAAGAAGCCGGGCTCAACCTCCCTCCCGGTGAGGCGGCGTCCCCTCGGCCGAACACATCCAATCCTCATACGTCCACCTACCCATCAAACGGCTCCCGCCTCCGCCCGAGGTAAAGGCAAGGACATCCGGTCCGCACCGGACCACAAAAAAGACATCCTTACCCACGGGCAAGGATGTCAAAACCCTCACAGGCACTCCCTCTCCGTCCGAGCCGTTTTTCTTTTTCGCACAACGGACAAGGACGAAAGCGGAGGCGGACAGGACTCCCAACGCGATCAGGACGCGAGTCAGATAGACAAAAAGATCAGGCTCCGCCGCCATTCGGCCCGCCCCCAACGCCCACGGTCCGCCCCAAGTCCCGCGAGACTAGGCCAGTACCTTGGAAATCGCTTCTATGACCCGCTCCGGCTGGAAGGGCTTGACGATGAAATCGTTGGCCCCGGCCTGAATGGCCTCGATGACCATCGGCTGCTGCCCCATCGCCGAGACCATGACGATCTTGGCATTGGCGTCGAGGGCCTTTATGGCCTTCACCGCATCGATGCCGTTCATCTCGGGCATGGTGATATCCATCGTAACGATGTCGGGCTTGAATTTCTGATACGCAGCCACGCCCACCTTGCCGTTTTCAGCCTCGGCGACCACTTCAAAATCGTTCTTTTGAAGGATGTCCTTCAACATCATACGCATGAAGGCCGCGTCATCAACAATAAGAACCTTTTTGCCCATGCTGTATCCCTCGCTTACTCAGATTCTCTGACTCAAGCCCGGTCAGTATCGTTTCCGTTTCAGGAAAAATCACAAAGAATCCTTTATTTTCAAAGATTTATCGGGGCAGTAGCAAGAGAAAATCACCGATAACGGAACTGATTATATCACGAATTGTCCCCATGAAAAGCGAGAACGGGGACACGAGGGGGAAAAACGGCACGGGGCGTCAGGCGGAATGGACCTTGGCTCCGGCGCCCAGCACGTCCGTGATGCGCACGCCGAAATTCTCGTCGATCACGACGACCTCTCCCCTGGCTATCGGTTTTCCGTTGACCAGGATATCCACCGGCTCTCCCGCCATCTTGTCCAGCTCGATCACGGACCCCGTGGTCAGGGCCAGGATCTCGGAGATGTTCTTCCGGGTCTTCCCCAGCTCCACCGTCACCCGAACGGGGATATCGGCGATCATATCGATGCGGCTGCCTCCCGCCGCTCCACCGCCCTGTCCCAGTGGGAGAAACTCGGCGGGATGGACGTCCACCACAGGAGCGGGCTGCTGTGCGGCCCGGGACATCGACGACATCGGACCGGACGACGGGGCATTCGGCTGAGGGGGCTTCGCCGAGGGAGCGGGGCCTGCCGGATGGGCCGCGGCCCCCGACTCCTCCGGGGCCGGCACCGAGTCCTTGGGCGTCTGCTCCCCGATGATCTGGCGCATCAGGCCCGCGACGGCAAGGGCGGAATCCAGAGGAATGGAGCTCCAGACCTTGAAGGGGGTCAGGCCGTCCACCCGAACGGTGGCGGGGCTGACCCAGATCGAGGTCTCCGCATCGAGCTGGGGGAAGGGAAGCCAGCCCTCTCCCGCCAGGGAGGAGGAGATGTTCTCGGGCATCAGCCTTCTTCCGCCGAGAAGGCCGCTGAGGCTCGTGAAGGAGGCGCCGACGACCTGGCTCAGGCCCTCCTGAGCGGCATTCAGATAGAGGTCGCTGGGCTCCTCGGGCAGTTCCCTGCCCTCCCCGCCCATCATCAGGTCCGCGAGCATCAGCGCCCCCTGCTGCTCGACGACGAGCGTCAGGGGGATATCGTCAAAGCCGCCGCAGGTCGCGCGAAAGATAAAGGGCGCCTCGGGGAGCTTCTCCAGGAAGTCCTTCTGAGACAGTACCTCGGCGCTCTCCAGGGCCGTGTCGACGTCCTTGCCCGACAACATGCCGAAAACGCTGTTCTCGGCATTCGAAAAAATAGAGGCGACCTCGTCCAGAAGCTGAGAATCCTCCATGGAGAGTCCCGATCCCGAGTCCTCCCCCAGCGCCCCTCCGGAGAGCAGCGCGTTGATTTCGTCCTGGCTAAGAAGATCGTCCATCTCCCTCTCCTCCTTCCGCCTCTTCCTGTGCCGTCCCATTCAAAACCCGGGTCAGCTCCGCCGCCAGGCGGCCGTGGCGCGTTCCCGGCCTGGCCTTGAAGCGCACGTGGTTCCCCACCCGGATGGAGATATCGCTCTCCCGCGTCTCGTCGAGCCTGATGACATCCCCGGGCTCCAGCGCATAGACATCCGCCAGGCTCAGAACCGTATGCCCCAGCTCCAGGCTGAGCGGAATCCTGACGCTCCCCAGCGAGCTGACGATGCACTCCCTCTCGTCCTCGTCCCTCTTGCGGCTCGTCGAGGCAAACCACTGCTGCGAGGAGAGCTTGTCGACGATCGGTTCCATCAGAAAATAGGGGAAGCAGAGGCTCATCATCCCCTCGATGTCCCCCACCTTCAGCTTCATGATCACCAGCAGCACCATATCCCGGGGCGGGCAGATCTGAACGAAGAAAGGGTTGCTCTCCATGCTCTCGAAGCGGAAACGCACGTCCACCACCGTGCTCCAGCTGTCCTCGAGAAGCTCCAGCATCCGCATCATGACCCGCTCGGTCACGGTCTTCTCGATATCCGTGAGCTCCCGAACCTTTCCCGAGAACTCCCCCTTCCCCCCGAGCATCCTGTCGATGATGGAAAAAACCAGGTTGGGGTTGAGCTCCACCAGGATATTGCCGTCAAAGGGATGCATCTCGACCGTTCCGATGACCGTCGGCTGCACGAGCGAATTCACAAATTCCTCGTAGGCCAGCTGATCCACGGAGGCGACCTCGGCCGAGACCATGGAACGGATCAGGGTCGACATGACCGTCGTCAGCTGCCGGGCGAAGGATTCGTGAATCATTTGAATGGCCCGGAGCTGGTCCTTGCTGAATTTATCGGGGCGCTTGAAGTCGTAGACCTTGACCTTGTAATCGCCGGAATTCTCGGAGATGGAATCGAGGTCTACGCTCCCGCTGGTCAGGGCGCTCAACAGGGAATCTATTTCGCTCTGAGACAAAACGTCGGGAGCCAGAGGTCATCACCTGCCTTTACGTTTCAAAAGAACGCGGAGCCCTCACGGAGCCCTATTGAAGCACAAACGACTCGAAGAGCGCCTGAACGACAAGGGGCTCGCCCTTGTTCTCAGGCAATATGGAGTTCAGGGTCCGCTTGATGTCCCCCGCAAACTGCAGGGCGCCCTCGGCGCTGGTCAGGTCCTCGTAGACCTTGTCCTTGACGATCAGCAGCACCTCGTTCTTGATCCTGAGGAGCCATCCGGGAGCCTGCACGACCTCGACCGCCTTCTCGTTCAGGAGCTCCAGCGACAGCGTGAAGGTGATGACGTGCCTTCCCGCCCCGGCTAGGTTGCTCGTAAATTCGCCGACGGACACGATGGGCCCCGGCGCCCTTACCTGACGCGTCTCCACCGCGGCGCCGTCCCCCGACGCCATGGTGCGACCCAGCACCAGCCCACCGCCAAAACCGGCCCCGAACATCACCAGCCCTACCACGACAAAGACAATGATCCGTTTCATGCGGCTCCGCTCAACCCCTTCTAGCGTTTGGGATACTGAGAAAGAAACACGAGATCGACCCGGCGGTTCAGCGCCCTGTGCTCGGGGCTGTCGTTGGGGACGATCGGCTGATAAGACGCGAATCCCACCGCCTGAAGCTTCAGCGGGTCGATCCTCCCCGCGGTCTCGAGGTAATCGGCCACGACCGCCGCCCTCATGGAGGAAAGCCCCCAGTTGTTGCGGTACATTCCTCCTGTCAGCGGGACCGAATCGGTGTGCCCCTCCACCGCCACGGCAGGGACCTTGTCGCGCACCAGCGTCGCGATCTTGTAGAGCGCGCGCTGCCCCTCGGGCTTGAGCTCCGCGCTGCCGGAGGCGAAGAGGAACTGATCCGAGATCGAGACCGCAACCCCCCGCTGGTTGATCGAGACCTGAATGGACTTGTCCAGCCCCTCGGCGCGCAGATAGCTGTTGATCGTATGCGCGACGTGGCGCGTATCCATCTCGAAGCGCGGCGCGGCCCCGGCGTCCCGCCCCTCCTCCCCGCTCCGGTTGGGCTCGATGGACTCCTCCGTCGTCTGCCCGCCCTTAAGCACTCCCAAGGAGCCCTTCAACGAGATCAGGGCCTTTTGAAACTTCTGGGCGTCGACGGAGGACATCGCGAAGAGCAGGACAAAAAAACAAAGGACCAGCGTCACCATGTCCCCGTAGGTCGCCATATAGAGGGGGGCGGACGGAGGAGGAGGAGGAGCTTTCTTCTGCCGGGCCACGGGCTATTCCTCCTTCTGCCCCAGGGTCCCCCTGAGCCTCGGGGGAAGGAACACCTTGAGCTTCTCCTCCACGATGCGCGGGTTCTCCCCGGCCTGGATGGCCAGTATACCCTCGACCATCAGCTCCATCGCCGCGATCTGCTGGGCCGACCGCGCCGCGAGCTTCTTCGAGATGGGCCCCGCGAACATGTTGGCCACCATCGAGCCATACATCGTCGTGATCAGGGCAACCGCCATTCCGGGCCCCAGGGCGCTCACGTCCTGCAGGTTTCCCAGCATGGCGATCAGGCCGATCAGGGTCCCGATCATCCCATAAGCCGGAGCCAGTTCCGCCATGGTGTCGAAGACTGCCTTATTTGAAAGGTGGCGATCCTCTCGGACCCCAATTTCGGTGTCCAGGATCGCCTTGACCAGTTCGGGATCCGTCCCGTCGACCACCAGTTGGATGGATTTCTTCATGAATTCGTTGTCGAGCTCCGAGACGTCGGACTCCAACGCCAGAAGGCCCTCGCGCCGGGCCTTTTCGGCAAAGCTGACGATGGTCTGCACCATCCCCAGGAGATTGGGTTCCTTCGAGACGAAGGCGCTTTTGATCACTCCGCCCGCCGCCTTGAGCTTATCCCCGGGAAAGGAGATGATGACGGCTCCGATCGTTCCTCCGATCGTGATCAGAAGCGAGGGGATATCGATGTAGGCCCCTAGGCTTCCGCCCGAGGCCATGCCCCCAATAACCAGAATCCATGAGATGAGCATACCTACGACTGTGGTCAGATCCAAGATTCATCCACCTCTCGCCTGGCAGTATGTCCTCAGGAAAGGCCCTGCCGACCCGGTTCCGAATCCTTCGACTCGTCCAGGGCACCGGCCATAACACAGGAATAGCCCGCCAATCGCCTGAAGGTCACGATCTTATCGCAAATCTCCGCGAGACCCTCCCGAACGATGTAACGATGTCCATTGAAAAGGCGCACCACGGAGTCCGGCGTACTTTCAACGGTTTCAATCATATCAGAGTTCAGCAAAAAAAGCTCGCCATTCAGACGATGCAGCTCGATCATCGTATCCTCCGTCCGACAAGCGCGTCGGGTTTCCAAAGCCCCCATAAGCGCAGCGGTCCCCGGAGGCGAAGGAACGACGCACCCGCAGGCTGCGCGGATCACATCCTGATTGTATACGAAAACCGCTTAAAAAACGAGACGGGAGAGGAAAGAACCTCAGCATAATTCTCCTCCTCCTCCCGACATATTTCAAGGTCCTCGGGGCATGAAAAACGGCCCCGCCGAAAAGGACGGGGCCGAATCATCCATTCTGCCGCGACGCGCTACCGCTTGAGGTTCACGACCTCCTCCAGGATCTGGTCGCTGGTGGTGACCACGCGGGTATTGGCCTGGAAACCGCGCTGCGAGATGATGAGGCGCGTGAACTCCTCCGTCAGGTCCACGTTGGACATCTCCAGCGTGGCCCCCTTGATGGAGCCCTTCCCCCCGCTGTCGGCGGCATCGATGTTCGCATCGCCGGAGTTGATCGTCGGGGCGAAGGCGGAATCCCCGACCTTCTCCAGGCCCTGCTGGTTCGGGAAGGTCGCCAGGGCCACCCGGTAAAGCGGCTGCACCTGACCGTTGCTGAAGGTCCCCGAGATCGTCCCATCCACACCGACATTGAAGTCATTCAGGACCCCCATCGTGTAGCCGTCCTGATACACGGCCTTGGTGGTGGTCTCGGAGGCGTACTGCGTGACGCCGTTCAGCTTGTCGCCATTCCCGCCGAAGTTCAGCTTGATCTTCGAGTTCGTCATCCCCTTGAGGCTGAAGGGGATCTCGATCTCCTGCTCCAGGGGATCGCAGATGGGGCCGCAGCCGCAGAAGGCAATCTCCCCGGACGAGGGGGTCGGAACGATGGCGCTGGAGTTCCCCGACGACCCCCCGGTGCTGTCCTCGCAGTTCGCCCCCGTCACCTGTTTCCCCTCGGAGTCCAAAAGAAAGGCCTCCCACCGCCAGCGGTTCTCGGTGATCTTCTTGAAGTTGACCTCCAGCGTATAGGGGTTGCCCTGGCAGTCGTAGATCGTCTTCTTGGTCTGGTGGAAACCGCCCTGATTGATCTGGGCCAAGGTGTCGAAGGGCTCCTTGGGATTCGCGAGGTCCTTGGCCTGCTGGACCGCCAGCCCCGACCCGCTGCCGACGACCGCCACCTTGAGATTATCCGCGGTAAACCCAGCCGGGAGCGTACCCGTTATCTTTTCGACAAAATCGAACTTGCCGTCCGGCTTGAAGTGAACCGTGGCCGTCAGGGGAACCATCCCCGTTCCCCCCGCGTCGGGATACCACATGCGCAGGGTCACCGGCGTCCCCGACAGCTTGCTGGGACTTTCGTCGAACTCCGCGATAACGGGGGTCTCGACCCCTCCATTCTTGAGGGTGAAGGACGCGTAGCGCATGTCGGCCTTGAGGTTGTACTCGAAGACCGTAGCCCCGCTCGGATTCTTGATCTTCAGGCCGCCCGTGGAGTCGTCGTAGTCGAGCGTCATGGCCACGGGGGGATTGGTGCCCGGAAAAACCGGCGCAGCCGGCACGTGGGTCCCCGCCGCCAGCTTCGGCTTGCCGCCGTTGATCCCCACCATGTCGAAGACCAATTCCTGCTTCTGCCCGCCGTTCTCGACGGTGACGGTCAGGTATCCCTTGCCGTCCGCGGACGCCAGGTTCGTCTTGAAGCTCATGTCGTACTCCACGCCGTCCATCTTGATCTTGGCGACGCCGCTGGGGTTCCCCGGCCATCCGCATTTCTCGTTGTAGGGAAGGTCCGGAAAACCGTAGGGAAGATAGGCGGCGCTGCGGCTGTCCAGATTGCACTGATAATTGATCATCGTCGTGGCGCGGGGCTCCATCTTCTTGCCCATGGGGATGTTGATGTCGGAGAGCTCGCTGGACCGGACAAATTTCTGGGGGTTCAGCGGATCGCGCTCCATCTTGTAGCCCTGCACGCGATAGCCCGTTCCGGACTGAACCAGGTCGTTGTCCTTATCGCGTATGAAGGCCCCGGCCCGGCTGAACAGCGTGCTGCCCCCGGACTTCAGGACGAAGAACCCGTCCCCGTTGATCATCATGTCCGACTTGTTGCCCGTGTACTGAGCCGCGCCCTGGGAATGGATGGTCTCGATGGACGCGACCGAGACGCCCAGCCCCACCTGAGAGGGGTTGATGCCGCCGCGGTTGTCGCCCGGCCCCGAGGCGCCCTGGGTGGTCTGGTACAGCAGATCCTGAAAGATCGTGAAGTCCTTCTTGTAGCCCGTGGTGTTGACGTTCGCTATATTGTTGCCCGTCACGTCGAGCATCGTCTGGTGCGCCTTGACGCCCGTAACCGCCGTCATCAAAGATCTGAGCATTCCTCAAGAACCTCCTGCGATAATTTTTCAGTTATCGCTCCGCGAAACCGCAGGCCCCCATCCTGGAGGCCAGAAAACCCCTTACCGCCGCATTCATGGACGGCATGAAACCGTCGGCCTATATCTTCCCGATCTTTCCGACCTCGGGCCCCACGCCCTCGATCTTGCTGAGCGGAACGAATCCCTCCGTCGTCTCCAGGACGGTGCCCTGTTTGGGGTCGTCGAACCATACGGCCTTGACGATCGCAGCGACCTGCTTCGGGTTCCCGTCCGGGGTATCGGCCTCCTTCGTGAAGCCCACGGTCTTGCCCACGTAGTTCACCGCGGAGAATTTGTCGGCCTCCGCCATCTTCTCGAGGGTCCTGGACATGTTCGTCATCTGCTCCAGCGAACTGAACTGCGCCATCTGGGCGATGAACTCCCGGTCCTCCATAGGGTTCATCGGGTCCTGATTCGACAGCTGGGCGATCAGGAGCTTGAGGAACGCCTCCTTATCCAGATCCTTCGATACCGCCCTCGAGGCATTTTTCAACTCCTCCCCGCTCAGGAGGGGCTGATTGTCGTTTACGTTCATGACGGGCATGACGCCCACCTCCTCGATACATTTTCATTGGAACGGAACCGGCTGCCTGCTTCGCCGAACGGCAGGGCTACAGCTTGCCGTACCAGCCCCTGGGTCTCAGCGGCCTCGAAAATTCGGCTGCCTGCTTCGCCGAACGGCAACAACTGTGTTGCCGTTCGGCATAAGCGATCGACACAGCACTCGGGACCTGACGGTCCCGAGGAGCTGGTCGCCTGCTTACGCCACCCAGTGGAGTAGCCCCTGGTTCAGGTCCACCCGGAACACCGCGTTCGCCGCCTCGTCGTCCTCCCCGGACGCCTCGCCGCGGACCCGGCGCCGGCCCCCCTGCCCCCGCGAGAAACCCTGCTGGCGCCGGCCGTCGTCCTGCTGGACATCGACCGAAAAGTGGGCCAGCTGTACGCCCTGCTGGGCCAGGGACATCCGGAGCTGCACGATCTGATCCTGTACTAAGTGTCGGACCTGCTCGCTGGAAACTTTAATGTTCGCCTCGAGCCCCGAGGTCCCGGTGGCCAGTTCCACGGTCAGACGCCCCAGCGCAGGAGGATCCACGATCAGGCTCGCACGATGCCCTCCGCCTGCGCGGGCGAACCGCACCACGTTCTCGACTCCCTCGCGCAGGACCTCGCCCGGCTGCGCCCCTCGGCTCAACTCCAAGGGGGCCGCCTGAGGCTGAGCCGGGCGGCGGCTCGCCAGGATGCCGTCGAAAAAAGACTGAAAGTCCGGCCGGGATTCCGTCCTCTCCGCACTTCGGGGAAGCTCCTCGGAGCTGTGGTTCCGGGCCGCCTCCGCCCCACGGGAACGCTTCCGGGAGGCGTCGCCGCCGGATTCCCGGCCACCCTCCCGCCCGGTCCCCTCGCGCGGAGATCTCAGGGCCGACGCGACACCGGAGCCATCGTCCCCATCCGGGGCGGACGCGGCCTGCTCCCCGGCCTCGTTCTCCCCCCCGGGGAGGGGGACCTTCCTCCCCGTCTCCCGACGGGCTCCAGGGAGCCTCGAAAGCGAAGGATTCTCTCCGGCGGGGAGTTCGCCCGCAGGGTCGGGCGGAAGCGTGATGGACATGGAATCGGCGCCCCGGTCCCCGGCGGCGGGGACCTCCTTCAATTCGGTCCGGCACCCCGAAACCTCGGGCATCGCCCCCTGCTGGAGGACAGCGGCCTCCGCAAGGATGGAGGAAGGAACCGGCGCACCGCCCCCCTCCGCAGGGGCCGCATTCGAAGCATCGGCTGCGTCCGCGAAAAATCCGCCCTCATCGTCCTTACCGCCATCCTCGCCGTCCGCCCCGGGGTCCTCGGTCCGAAAAGCCGGGGAGGAGAGCTGAGAGGCCCGAAACGAGACCCGTTCCGCAGCGCCGGCATCCCCCGTCCCCGCTTCGGCCAACGCGTCCCCATCTTCCGCGCCGAGGCGGTTCGCCGCGCGGGACAGCAGGGCCTCCAGACGCCGGAGTTCCTCCTCGGGAATGGCGCTCAGCGCCTCCTCCGCGGCCTCCTTCATCAGGGGAAAGGCCTCGGGCGCCTCGCGCTGCAGCCCCTCCTTCAGGGACGCAAGAATTTTCAGCGCCTCGGGAGAGAGCCGGGAAAGCCCTCCCCTCAGCACCTCGAAGACCCTCTCCAGCGCGGGGGGCTCCGCCTCCCTCTCCATCCCGGGGACGGAGGCGTATTGGGCCATCAGGCTGGAAAAAAGCTGCGGGTCCGCAGGCTCGCCCAAGCCCTTCTTTCCGCCCTTCACCCCATCTCCGAACCCCTGTCCGGGGGTACTCACCTGTACGGAAGGAAACGCCTCCGCCAACGTCCCCACGTCCTTTCCCTCTGTTTATCGCCTTCGCCCGGCACTTTGGGCCTAGCGCCCTCGGCCGGACATTAATTCCGTCAGCCGCGCGGCCCGCTGGGGCTTCATTTTGCCCAGGATCGAGGCACGGGCGTCCACCGGAAGTTTTTTCAGCAGGTCCACCGCGAGGCCCTCCCGAAGCTGCTCCACGATCTGCGCCGCATTGCGCGCGGACATGTCCTGATAGGTCTTGGCCACCTGGTCGATCAGACGTTTTTCGTCCTCGGTCGCCTCGCTCCCCGACCGGTCGGCGCTCGACTCCGAAAGCAGTCGCACCTGCTCGTCCAGGACCTCCGCACGCCTGCCGAGGTCGTCCGAGAGGGCATCCAGCCCGGCCTTGGCGCTCAGAACGCCGCGCTCCCGCTCGTCAAGTCGCCTCTGCCATTCCTCGAGCTCGAGCCGGCGCCGTTCCTCCGTCGTCAGGGAATACCGCGCGGGGATGTCGAAGAGCTGCGCCAGGGAGGGGCCCACATAGGGGATCCTGGGGACCACGCTCCAGAAGAGAGGGCGGCCGTCCCAGATCCCGCTGAAGTGAAGGCCCGCCGCAGCGCCCAGGGCCAGGAGGAGAAGCAAAAACAACAGGCCCAGTTTGCTTCGTTTTCTCTTCTTTTTCTTGGGGGCCGCGGGAGAGGCGGCCGGCGCCTGTTCCGCCTGAGGCTCCCTGGGGCTGTCCGCCACGCGTTCCTCGGCCATCTCTAATCTTCCTCCCTGTAGCGGCGGTAGAGGGCCATGACGTTCCTGACGTAACGGGAGGCCGCCTCGGGGATCCGCCCCGCATCGACCCGGTTCGGCCCCGCGTTGTAGGCCGCCAGAGCTTTTTCGATATCTCCATTGTATTTATCGGTCAGACCGGAGAGGTATTTTACCCCGCCCTCGATATTCTGCTCCGGGTCGAAGGGATCCTCGACGCCCAGCATATCCGCCGTCCCCGGCATGAGCTGCATCAGGCCACGGGCCCCCTTCGCGGAGACCGCCTCGGGGTTCCAGCCCGACTCCACCTGAATGACGGCACGGATGAGCTCCTCGTCGATGTTGTAGTCCTCCGCACAACGCCCAGCCAGCCTGCGGAGCCCGTCAATGGACCGTTCCGCAGGCGTCCCGGCCTTCTTAACGGCCTCGTCCAGGACATCGACGAAGCGCTGCGTCCCGGAGGCCCTTTTCTCCATCCAGGGAACGCACCGCTGCAGGATCTCATCGATGCGCCCCAGCGCCCGGTTCATGTTCGTCATCTCCGGTATCATGCCTCGGCTCCTTTTTTCGTCCGCGAATAGCGCACCATGGCCACGTCGTCCAGCTCGAGCTGTTCGGCATCCATCCGACTTTGAAAATCGGCGGCCCTGAGCCGGTCGACATAGGTCTCCATGACACGGACGTCCCGATGGCGCTCCACCAGGCGCGCCTCCGTCCCCGCGATCCTCTGGCGGACATCCTGCAGGGAGTCCCGGCCCTCATGGATCCGGTCCTCGATCGAATCGATGAACTGCCGGCGGAACCAGAGCTCCGAGCAGGACGCCGTGCTCCCACTCCCGCCGCAGCCGCAGAAATCCTCCACGGCCCTCGACTTCTCCCCCTCCAGGGAGAAGAGCCGATCCATGACGTCCTTCTCCTCCCGGCGCTCCGCCGCCAGAAGGGCCTGCTCGGATCGCCTGTCGTCCTCCTTCAGCTTCAGGATGCGGCTGAACCTTCGAATACGCTGATGCACGGCAGCAACCCTCCAGAATGAAAAACATCTGATTCCATATTTTTCATATTCTTCTGCGGGCGGTCGAGGTTCGGAATCACGGCTGCGGGGCCAGGGCCAGCATAAGCCTGTCCGTCTCCTCGAACGAGGAGCTCTCGTCCACGCGCTGCTCCAGAAAACCGCGCACGCTGTCCAGGTGCGAGAGCGCCCAGTCCACCCGCGCGTTGGAGCCCGTCTTGTAGGCCCCGATGTTGATCAAATCCTCGGACTCCGCGTAGGTGGCCAACAGGTCCCGGATGCGCCCGGCGGCCGCCAGGTGCTCCGGCGAGACGATGGCCGGCATGACGCGGCTGACGCTCTCCAGCACGCTGACGGCCGGATAGGAATTGCGCGACGCGATCTTGCGGGACAGGACGATGTGTCCGTCCAGGACGCCCCTCACCGTGTCCGCAACGGGCTCGTTCATGTCGTCGCCCTCGACCAGCACGGTGTAGATGCCGGTGATGCTGCCCCTCTCGCCCGCCCCGGCCCGCTCCAGCAGGCGGGGCAGCATCTCGAACACCGAGGGCGTGTAGCCCCTCGTGGCCGGGGGCTCGCCGATCGCCAGGCCGATCTCCCTCTGCGCCCGGGCGACTCGGGTCACCGAGTCCATCATCAGCAGGACGTCCCTGCCCTGATCCCGAAAGTACTCCGCCACGGCGGTCGCGGTCAGCGCCGCCTTGAGGCGGATCAAGGGCGGCTGATCCGAGGTCGCGACGATCAGGACGGAGCGCGCGAGGCCCTCCGGCCCCAGGTCCCGTTCGATGAACTCCCGCACCTCGCGCCCGCGCTCCCCCACCAGGGAGATGACGTTGACGTCCGCCGTGGTGTACCGGGCCATCATCCCCAGGAGCGTGCTCTTGCCGACCCCGGAGCCCGCGAAGATCCCGATCCTCTGCCCCGTCCCGAGGGTCAGCATCCCATCGACGACGCGCACCCCCACGGACAGGGGGCGCTCCACCATCTGACGCCTCAGGGGGTGCGGCGGTTCCGCGTACAAGGGATAAAAATCCGCGGCCGCCAAGGGCCCCCCGTCGTCCATGGGCTCCCCCAGACCGTCCAGGATGCGCCCCAGCAGGGCCTCCCCGACCCCAACCTCCAGGGGATGGTTCGTCGAGATCACGTCGCACCCCGGCCCGACCTCGCGCAGGTCCCCCAGGGGCATCAAGAGTACCCGGTCGTCCCGGAACCCGACGACCTCCGCATCCAGGCCGTGCGAACCGTCCCGGAAGCAGATGCGGCACAGGTCCCCCACGCGGACGTCCGGCCCCTGGGACTCCGCGACCAGCCCCACGACCTGCGCGACCCTTCCGTTGATCTTGACCAGGGGGAGCTGCTCCAGCTCGGACTCCAGGATGGAGAACAGGCCCGGCTGCGTCACTTCGGGGCCCCCTCGTCCGACGCCTTGTCCGATGCGTCATCGGCCGCGGCCCTCCGGGTCCCGGCCCTCCTCTTCCGCGTCCCCGCCGTCTGAGGGGAGGGCGCCGCGGCCTTCCCGCCCTCCGTCTCCCCTTCCTTCCTCCGGTGGGCCGAGGGCCTTCTGGCCGGCTTGCCCAGCTTCTGGAAGAGTTTCTCTATCGAGGACTCGATCTGCCCGATCTGGGTGCGCCAGCGAGCGTCGTAAACCCCAAGGCCGGTCTCCACGATGCAGCTTCCGCGGTCCACGCTGGCATCCGGTTTCAGCTCCAGGTGGCGCACGCCGCGCAGCACCTCCTCGAACTCCCGATCCAGGCTGTTCTGGAGGAGGGCGATATCCTCGGGCGAGACGTAGATCACCACGCTGTTCTTGTCGCTGAGGCGCGTCAGGACGTCGGCCAGCACGGGCAGGACCGCGTCCGGCTTCAGCTCGACCTCCCGCTTCAGCATACGCCCCAGCATGTCGAACCAGAGCCGCAGCATTCGGGGCTGATTCAGTGCGGCCAGCTCGGAGAAGTCCTCCTCCAGGCGGGCCGCGATGGACTCCAGCAGGGAGACCAGCCCCCCCAGCTTCTTGAGGTACAGGGCCTCCACCTCGACCCTGGCCGTTCTGAGCCCCTCGGCATGGCCGGACTCCCGTCCCTCGGCCTCTCCATGGAGGCGCCCCTCCTCGCGCGCGCGTTCCTCCTCGCCCTGCACGCGCGACTCCAGGGCCCGCTCCCTCTCGGCATAATCCAGGCGGAGGCGCTCCGCCTCCGCCTCCAGTTCGGCCTTCTCCCGGGACAGGTCCGCATTGCGCCTCTCCGCACCATCCAGACGCCGGAGCAGATCCCCGATCTGCTCCCGAAGCTCCTCGTTCTCGTCCCGTTCCCTCGGGGTCGGAGCCTCCGGGGCAGCCTCCCCCTCATTGGAACGCTGCTCTTCCCCCTGTTCCAGGGAAAGAGCAGCCTCGGACTCCATTCCGATCTTGACGGCCTGAGGCAGCAGACGAACCGTGCGCAGGACCCTCTGGCGGACGCTAGACAACGAGCTCGTCCTCTCCGCCCGAGGCTATGACGATCTCGCCCTGTTCCTCCAGCCCCCTGACGATGTTGACGACCTTCTGCTGGGACTCCTCCACATCCTTGACGCGGACCGGGCCCATGTAGTCCATATCCTCCTGCAGCATCTCCGCCGCACGCTTGGACATGTTCTTGAAGAACTTCGTCCGAAGCTCCTCGGTCGCCCCCTTGAGGGCCAGCCCCAGCTCCTTCATGTCGACCTCGCGCAGGACGCGCTGCAGCGAACGGTCGTCCAGCCGGATGATGTCCTCGAAGACGAAGAGGCGCTTCTTGATCTCCTCCGCCAGTTCGGGGTCGTTCTCCTCCAGGTGTTCCATGATGTTGCGCTCCGTGGTCCGGTCGGAGCTGTTCACGATGGCGACCACCGCGTCGATGCCGCCGGCCATCGTGAAGTCCTGCCCCATGACCGTGCTCAGCTTGCGCTCCAGCACCCGTTCCACCTCCCGAAGCACCTCGGGCGTAATGCGGTCCATCCGGGCGATGCGCTTGGCCACCTCGGCCTGCAGGACCGCGGGCAGGCCGCTGAGGATCATCGCGGCCTGAGGCGCCTCCAGGTACGACAGGATCAGGGCGATCGTCTGAGGATGCTCGCCCTGGATGAAGCCCAGGACCTGCTGCGGGTCGGTGTGGCGCATGAAGTCGAACGGCCGGACCTGGAGGCTTGCCGTGATCCGCGCCAGAAGGTTCTGAGCCCTCTCCGGCCCCAGCGCGCGCTCCAAGACGTCGCGCGCGTAGTCCACCCCGCCCCGGGCCATGAACTCCCGGGCCATCAGGATCTCCTGCGCCTCCTTCAGAACCTCGAGCTTGAGCTCGGGCGTCACCTTGCGCAGGTTGGCCACCTCGAGCGTGATCAGCTCGATGGCGGTATCGTCCAGTTTTTTATAGACCTCGGCGGCGATGTCGTTCCCCAGGGCCACCATGAGGACCGCGATCTTCTCCCTGCTGGATATCGAGCTGTTCGACTTAGCCATGAACGGGCTCCTTTTCCTGCATTTCGGCTAACTGTCGGAGGAGAGCCACTCGTTGACGAGGTTGGCCACTTCTCCGGGGTTGTTTTTGGCGTAGACCTTCAGCTGCTCCTCCAGCACCGCCAGTTCCCCCTGAAACGCCAGGAGGTCGGGGGAGGTCAGCATCTCCTGTATCGTGGGCACATGCTTGCCGCCCTCCTCCTCCAGGACGACCGCCGCCATGCGGGCCTTTCGGCGGCGGAGCCACCAGACGACGGCCCCCGCGGCCAGAAGCAGCATGATCAGGGCGATGACCGCACCCACGATGATGCGCGTCACCCGCTCCTGCCGCAGCTCCTCGGCAAGGGAATCGGCGAACGACGTGGAGAACTTCATCCCCTTGACGACCAGGCTGTCGCCCCGCGCCTCGCTGAACCCGATGGCGGAGGAGACGACCTCCCGAAGCTCTCCGAGCCGGGCCTCGTCCAGGTCCCCATCCACCAGGACCGAGGCCGTCAGGCGCCGGACCCCTCCGGGCGTGACCACCTCGTCGCTCTTGCGCGTGGTGATCTCGTAGTTGGTCGTCGAGGTCCCCTTGTTGTACTCGCTGTTCACGTTCTGGGTGTTGATCGCGTAGCCGGGGATGTTGGTCGTGGTCCCGGGGTTGCTCGCCGCCGGCTGCCCCTGCCCGTTGTAGTTCTCCTCCTCCCGCTGGTTGCTCCGCGGGACCCCCTGCCCCGTCTCGGGGTTGGGCGTGTATTCGACGAGGGAACGGGAGCGCTTGTCGAAATCGAGATCGACCTTGACCCTCACGACGACCTTGCCGGGGCCGAACACCTGTTCGAGCATCAGACGCGCCTTCGACTCGAGCTCACGCTCGCGCTGACGCTCCAGCTCCCGCTGGACCGAGGTCACAGTGCTGCGCCCATCGGGCGGGTAGATGATCATGGAATCGGCGATCATATCCGAGAGGATGCGCCCCCCCGTATCGACGACGGTGACATCCTCCGGCTGAAGGCCATCCACGCTGTGGGAGACCAGGTGGATGATCGACTTGACCTGATTCTGCCCCAGGGTCGTCCCCGGGCGCAGCCGAAGAAGGACCGACGCAGTCGAGGGCTTCTGCTGCTCGAGGAACAGGCGCTGCTCCGGGATGACGACGCTGACCCTGGCGGTATCGACGGCGTCCATCTGCGCGATGGTGCGCTCCAGCTCCCCCTCGATGGCCCTGACGTAGGTGATGCGCTGCTGAAATTCGCTGAGCCCCATCGAGGTGTTGTCGAAAAGCTCGAAACCCTTGCTTCCTCCCCTGGGCAGCCCCTCCTGGGCGAGGGAGAGGCGCGTCTCGTAAACCTGGCCCCTGGGCATGAGGATGGCGTTGGCCGACGGGTCCAGACGATAGGGGATCTTGTTCTCACGCAGGTAGGAGACGATCGCGGCCTGGTCCTCCACCTCCAGCCCGGCAAAGAGGGGTTCGTAGGACGTTCTCCCCCCCCAGAGGACAAGAAGAAGGATTGCGGCAACGACCAAAAACGCCGCAAGGAACAGGGAGATACGCTGCCACAGCTTCAGCGAGACCCAGAAGAGAATAAAGGCCGCGAACCAGCGTTTGAGGCTGTCCATCATTCCTCAGAGATCAGCCGGCGATGCGCGACAAGGCCTGGTAGGCATCCACGAGCTTGTTGCGCAGCTCCATCATCAGCTTCAGGGCGACCTCCGCCCGAGACGAGGCCATGACGACCTCGGAGATATCCTCGACGTCCCCCGTTGCGAGCCTGCGCATCCTGTCGTCGGCCTCGAGCTGAAGGGCATTGACCTCCTTCATGGATGCGGAGAGCAGCTCATCGAAGGACAAACCGACGGCAGCCGATCGTTCGGGTTCCCGTCCGTCTCCGATGCGCAGCGTGCCCGCCGCCGCGGCATCCTCCGCTTTCCGAATCGCCAATCGACTCATGTCCAGCATCAAGCGGTCCAAAATAAAGCCCCTCCCAGTCAGGAATCTGGCCCCGCTCCCGCACAAACACCCCGCGCGGGAACACGTCTCGAGGAACATCAAATGTTTTTACGCCACAACTTGTCTTATGTCTTTTGAA
>NZ_CALIAA010000046.1 GCF_938040765.1 uncultured Fretibacterium sp. | reverse complement strand
AATTTATACGCCGATGTTCATCACGGTGGGGCTCTTTATGTTTCTCAGCCATTACCTGGCTCCAGGGAAAAATCCTGCTCTCATCCCTATAGGGAAACTTTTCGGCGTAACCATTTTCTTTCAGCCGATGCGGTGGTTCATTGTGTCCTACGTTCGTATCATTGCTCTTTTACTTGCCGCCATATTTTACTTTTCCAGTAACAGGGAAAGAGATATTCTGGTGGGATTACGTTCGGCCAGGGTTCCTTTCGTGATCAGCTATTTTATTGGTTTGTGCATGCGCTCAGCAGGGATGTTCCTCGAGGACCTGAAGACGATCAGGGAAGCGGAGCAGGCGAGGGGGCTGGATTCCTCGGCTCTTACCTTCCGTGGGAAACTCAAGCATTATTCCATGTACATGATTCCCTTGTTTACGCTGGCGCTTCGGAGGGGAGAGGAGATCAGCAGCGCGCTTTTTGCAAAGGGATATGGATTCAGCAACGATAAAGACAGAGCGGATTATGCCCGTTCAAAGCTGAATTTCTCAAGACGGGATCTTGTGGCTTGTATTTTTTTGATCCTTGCATTTACGGGGCTTATTTTTTTGAGTAAGCGGGGAGTCTTCAATGTAGAGCACTCCTTGATCAACAGGCTGTTCGCACCCTTTTTAAGTTGATTGTGGGGGAACGACAAATGAGCAAGGCTGTGGAGATCCACGATTTGAGGTGGCAATACAACAGCGCCGAGGAACCAATGGCTTTAAAGGGGATAAGCCTTTCTCTCGAGGAGGGAGAGTTTATCGGGGTATGTGGCCCCAATGAGTCGGGAAAGACCACATTGGTATCGGCTATAAAAGGGCTGATCCCTCATAAGCTGAATGGCGTGTACACCGGTGAAGTTTTGTTGTTTGGTAATGACGTCCGCAAAATACCTTTGAAGGATATTGCTCAGACAGTGGGGTTTGTTTTTGCCGATCCTGAGCAGCAATTTACTTCCATGAGCGTGGAAGAGGAACTGGCCTTTGCAATGGAAAATGTCGGATTTTCCGTCCCGGAAATTCGATCGCGTATAGAATGGGTATCTGACATTGCTATGATTGGTGATCTCCTGGATAAGTCCCCTTACGATGTTTCCGGAGGTCAAAAGCAGCGTATTGCTATAGCTTCCGCGTTGGCATTGCAACCCAGAATCCTGATATTGGATGAGCCTACCTCCATGTTGGATCCCTTTGGTAAGGATAGTGTTTTTGAGATTTGCCATCGTATGAAAAAAGATCTCAATATGACGATCATTATGGTAGAGCACGTTATAGATCGTCTGGCTCGCCTCTCTGACAGGCTTCTGCTGATTCATGAGGGGGAAGTCAAAAAGTTTTCCGCCCCCGGGGAATTTTTTCAGGATGTCAAATCTTTACAGAAGTTTGGCCTCAATGTGCCGGAGCCAATGATCCTGTTGGATAGATTACGGGACAAAGGGTTTTATACCGGGGACATCAAAGTCAGCTTAGAGGAGAGTATCGATGCAGTCAGAGCTCTCTTGTTAAGCGCTTCTTGAGGAGGCCATGAACGATGGGTATGGAGAGCGGGAGCAACATAGTTATAGAAGTCCAGGATATGCAATATGCTTATCCTGACGGTACCCTTGCCCTGAAGGGAATATCTTTGAAGATTGGCAGAGGGGAGTTCGTTGCCCTCCTGGGACAGAACGGAGCGGGAAAGACGACCTTTGCCAAAACTCTGAATGGCCTTTTGAAGCCGGTTTCTGGATACGTTAAAGTGGATGGAATTGATACCCGTGAGCCTCACGTAGTGAAAAAACTTGTTCAGAAA
>NZ_CALIAA010000045.1 GCF_938040765.1 uncultured Fretibacterium sp. | reverse complement strand
TCGGGCGCCTCTCGTCAGGAAAAATACAGAACCTGACGTACCCATTCCGGGTAGCCCAAGCTGGGCACAGGTGCGGCAAAGAGGCAGAAGGCCGCACCGCCGCTGCCCGTTATGCCCCAGGCCAGAGCCTCCGATCGTTCCAATGTCCCGAAAAGCTCGCGATACCCCGGGAAACGCTCCAGAAGCGGCAGCGCAAAGTCGTTGGGGAGCAGACCGACGCGTTCCCCCTTTTGGAGCGCCTCATAAAGGCACAGGGCCTCATCCCTGGCCTCGGACGCACAAAGCGGATACCCGCCGGGATGCCGGGCGTCCAGCTCATCGTAGGCCCCCTTCGTGCCCACGCTCCACTCGGGGAAGAAGACCCGGCCTCCCAGGGGAAGTGCAGGCAAAGGCTCAAGACGATCCCCGATCCCCGAGACCAGCGCGACAGGAAAAGCGGAGAAAAGACAGGGCACATCCGCGCCTGTTCTGCGGGCAATCTCCGGCCATCGGGAATCCGGGATCTCCGCGGCAAGCCACCTGAGCAATGCGGCCCCGTTGCCGCTCCCCGCCCCGAGACCGGCCCCCGGGAAAAGGCTCTTCAGGATCTCTATATCCAGAGGAGGAACGGCAAGCCCCGACGCGCGGGCGAGGCGCAGGGCCCTCGCCACGATATTCTCCCCCTCCAGCTCCATCCCATCGACGTTGACGAGGTCCCCGGCGGCGGGATCGAGGCGCCGGACGACGCGCAGCGTCTCCCCCGAGGGAATCCTGAGGAAGAGGGAGACGAGGTCGTGATAGCCGTCGTCCCGCCGCCCGGTCACCCGGAGGGAAAGATTCAGCTTTGCAAAGGAAGGCAGGACGAAGCGCACAGCGGCAGCTCCTCCAAAAAATTCGTGAAGATCATTCCGTGAGCCCCCATGGTTCCTCCAGAAGTAAAGGAAAGAGGACCTGAAAAAAATACCCCCGGACCTCGTCCGGGGGTATTTTGCTTAAAACCCTAAACGCGAGTCACAATTTCAAGCTCGACCTCTCGGGTGAGTATCTCCGCGTAGCTGAAGGAGACGGTGCTTGCGCTGGATTCGTCGTACAAGGTGAAAAGCTTAGGATAGACGTCGAGCAGAATCCCCTCCGTCTCCTCGGTCCTGTTCCTCCCCTTGGACATTCGGCAACGAACCAGCCGGCCCTTATAGGAGAAAATCTCATCTTTGATGGATGTGAGCGTTCTCGGCACGAAACATCACTTCCTCAAACTCAGCTATGGTTAAGTATAACATAACCGGGAGAGAAAATGTCCCTCATCCATAATATGATATGGCCGACAAAGAATCCAGAGTCTCAATTCGCCCCGTCCGGAACGCAATCCGGCAAGGAGAAGCCCCTCCGGACCACCGGCACGGGGATATCCGCGCCCCGGGACAAAATGTAATGATTCTCCCCTCTGCGATCCAGCAGGACGGGATAGCCGTCGCGCGTAACGGTCCCCAGGGCCTCGGGATTGCGGCGCGGACGCACGTCCATCGTAAAGCCGTCCCCGCAGTCGGGGACGGTGATGACCGCCGGGACGGGGTCCGGGGGCAACGCGCCGGCGGGGACCGCCGCAAGCAGGGAAAGCGAACAGGCCAGGAGCGCACCCGGAACACGGAAGGCCAGCCTCTTCATCGGGACGGCACGACCTCCCCCATCCAGTAATATCCCCATTCCGTCGCCTGCTGCGCCAGCACGGGCATATCCGCCTCGTACCAGATGAACCGATTGCGCTTGACCATCCGCGTGAGCTCGTAGAGCTGCCCTTTGAGGGCATCCACCGGGCGCTGATCGGCACGGGGGGTAATCTGGTACCAGCTCCGTCCCGTCCACACATAGATCGCCCTGGGGAGGTTCCCCTTCCAGGCGACGGGGGCCGCGGGGTTGTGCAGGACGCCCATGCGGTCGACGCTGCTCTGCCAGTTCCCGATCGCCATAAAGCGGGGGTTGAAGCTCCAGTCCGGCACCCACGTGGAATGGGTCTCGCCTCCGGCGGCACGCGAGGGCGGAAGGCCGGGCTGACGCACGGCCGCGACCTCGGGAGGCGGCACCGTGACGTGCGAGGAAATCTGGGCCGGGCGCACCCAGGGGACGATCCCCGCCATGGAGGGCACGACCGACCCCACGATATAGTTCGTCGGATTCAGGTTGGGGCCGGACGCGGTGCCATACACCCAGACCCCGTCCCTGTTCTTCGTCACGGGGTAGCCGTCGAAGGTCACATACCAGTTCTTCGGCATGTTGTAGGGCCGGTACACGTAGAACTGCATCCCGGCATAGGACGGCTGCGCCACCAGCAGGGGCTCGGCCACGTAAACCCTGGCCTCGGCCGACGAGGCCAAACTCATCAGGAGGCCCGAAAACAAACAGGAGATCAGACTAAAATGCCGAAGGGACAACAACTCCATCACTCCTCGTCTTTTCCTGCGGAATTGCAGACCGCCGACAAATACGGCAAGCTGCGCATCACCGGGCGAGGACGATCTGCCCCATCCACCGGTAGCCCCAGACCGCGGCGTGCTGGGCGAGGACATTCATATCCTGATCCGTCCAGACCAGATTGTTTCTGTTGCTCATGCAGGCCAGCTCGTACAGCCTGCCGCGCAGCGCGTCCACGGGATGCTGAGAGTCCCGGAGGGATATCTGGTACCAGTTTCGGCCCGTCCAAGCATAGATCACATTGGGGCGAGACCCTTTCCACGCCACGGGGACTGCGGGTTTACCCAACACGCCGATGCGGTCCACGCTTCTTCCCCATCCTCCGATGGCCACGAAATTGGGATTCTGAACCCAGCGGGGAACATAGACGGGAGCGGCGACGACGGCAACCGGAGCAACGGGCGCAACAGCCGGGACGACAACCGGCGCGACGGCCGGAGCGCAGGCGGGCGCCGCGACCCATGGCACCAGCCCGGCCACGGAGGGGACGACCGACCCGACGACATAGGCGGTCGGCACGATGTTCGCCCCGACGCAGGAACCGTAGACCCAAATACCATCCGCATTCCTGAAGACGGGGTAGCCGTCGTAGGTCGCATACCACCCGCCGGGGATGTTATAAGGACGATAAACATAAAACTGCATCCCCGAATAGGCGGGCTGTGTGATCAGGATCGGGTCCGCGGCATTCATCCACACGGCCGCGACGGCCGCCTCCTCCCCCGCAAAGGCCAGCAGGAAAGCCAACGCCAACAGGAACGGCATCTTAGCTGCAAAACGCTTGCTCTTCATCTCTCACTCGCTCCTTCTTTTGAGATAAACGCGAAAAAAGGGTCCCGAGGTCATCCTCGGGAGGAAGGGGCCCGCGAAATCCTTTTCATCAGGGCCCCAATCCCCCTTTTTGCCGTTCATTTTTTATCCGCCGGCAACGGAGGAAGGTAAACCGGACGATCCCCCGATGCCGCTCCCGGGACGGGAGGCTGATAGGCCGGAGCCTCCCCCGAGACAACTGCACCCTCGACGAGGGGAACCCCCGCCGCCGGAGGCGCGGAAACCGCGCCCCCAGTCCCCGCACCGGGCAGCGGAGGCTGATAGACGGGAGCCTGACCGGGCTGCCCCCCCATGGGAGCGGAGGGGACCTCCGCGGAGGGCGACGGCTGAGGGCCGGGCCCAGGGGCCCCGCCCGCCGGGAGGGCGACGCCGACCTCCAGCGCAGGAGGCGGCGCCAGGGGGACAATCCGGGACTCGGGCGGCGCATAGGCGGGTTCGCCGCCCTCCAAAAGCCTTTCCCGCCCCGGCGGGACATAGACCGAGGGCTGCCACGCGTCGCCGTCGAAGGGCCCCGCGCCGGGCTCCGGAGGGGTGTAGAGCGGAACCTTGGGCAGCTCGGGATCGACAGGAGGGCGAACGGGCCGGCGCCGTGCCTGGGGGGAGTCGGGGGGGATGATGGCGATCCCGTGGTCGTTCGTGGGGATGGGGTAGACCCGCGCCGGACGTTTGGGGTCCCACAGGGGCACGCGCTCCCCGTCCCCGGGGTAAACCACCACGCGGGAGAAGGGCTCGAATCCGGGGTCCAGCTCCATCGCCTTGCGATA
>NZ_CALIAA010000044.1 GCF_938040765.1 uncultured Fretibacterium sp. | reverse complement strand
TATAGGACATTGATATAGATCCAAAAGCCAACACGAAAACCAACGGAAAATCATGCGCTGTCGTTGTCGTTTTTCAAAAGTCAGATGTTTTGAGCTTCAAGGCTCTTGGATTTCCCCTCAGAAATCGCACCCTCGCTTTCCTCTTCCTTTTCCCCGTAGAGGGCCCGGATATTTCGGTCCAGGACCTTGACGAAGCACCGAAAGACGGCCGCCGTCAGGAAACACCCGGCCCCCTGGAAAAGGATGGACCAGGTCACGCCGATACGGCTCATGATCGCCCCCGCGGCGAGGCTGCCCAAGGGGGCGAATCCGGAGAAGGCCATGACGTAGAGGCTCATGACCCGTCCCCGCATATCGTCTGAGATGAAGGACTGGAGCATCGTGTTGCAGCCCGTCGTCGAGTAGACCAGCCCTCCGCCGACCAGAGCGGACATCGGCAGCAAAATCCAGCGGTTCCGCACCAGAGCCATGGACAGGAGCCCCACCCCCATGACGATGAGGGCCCAGAACATCCTGGCGGGAAATCCGCGGATGCTCCGGGCCGAGGCGATACGCATCGTGGACGAGAGCGCCCCCAGCCCCACGCCGCTCAGGATCAGCCCGAAGAGCGAGGCATCCTCCCTCAGGACCATTTTCACGAGGGCGGAAAACGTGACGTAGATGGGCATCCCCAGGAAACTTACGGCGCACATCAGGAGAAGGACGATCTCGAGGTGGCGATTCTCCTTAACGTAGGCGAGCCCCTCCCGAATGGAGAGGACCACGCTCGGCCGAGGTGTTTCCGGAGGGGCCTGAGGCGGCAGCCGCATGATGAAGAGCGCGTAGATGGGGGCCAGAAAGGCCAGACCGGTCAACAGGAAGCAGTAGCCCTCCCCTACGGCCGCCACGATGAACCCGGCAACGCTGGGGCCGATGACGCGCGATAGATTGAACACGGCCGAGTTCAAGGCGATCGCATTGGCGAGACAGTCGGGACAATCGACCATCTGGCTGATGCACGCCTGTCTCGCGGGCATGTCGAAGGCGTTGATGGAACCCAAAAGAATGCTGACCATGAGGATAATCGGATAGCTCGCCCGTTGGGACAGGGTCAGGAACCCCATGAGCAGGGCGATAAGGAGGAGCATGAACTGCGTCGCCTGAATCAGGTGCTTCTTGTCGATGCGATCGACCAGGGCCCCGGAGAAAAGGCCCAGGACGAGGATCGGGATCTGGCTCGCAAAATCGTTGGAGCTGGACCGAAAGGGAGAGTCCGTCAGCGAGAGCACCAGCCAGACCGTCGCCATACGCTGCATCCAGATGCCGGTCATGGACACGACCTGACTGGTCATGAACAGCCTGAAGTTTCGGGATTGAAGAGAGCGGAACGTCTCCCCGGAAAACATCATCGGGACGGGGAACCGCCAAGGGCCCCCCTGCTTCTGCCAGAGGGAGAGAGGGAGGAGAGAAAGTCCAGGGCGTTGAGGCGCGCGATCCGCTCCGCGGCCTCCTCCCCTATCCCGGAGGCGGCGAACATCCTCTCGTACCGGGACGAGTCCAGGATGGGGAAATCCGTACCCATCAGAAACTTATGGGTCAGCCCCGCCCCCACGATCGTTCGCAGGACGGCGGGCTCATAGAGCCAGGGCAGCGCGGCCAGATCGTAACGGGCATGGGTCAGGTAAAGGCGCATCTCGGGCATCAGTTCGTACAGCCACAGCCCTCCGCCCAGATGCGCGAAGACCGTCCGGACCTCCGGGTGATGCCTGCAAAAGGCAGCCGCCTCCCTGGGCCCGACGTTTCCCTTGCCCGCGTATTCATGCCCGACGGGCTCCGCCGTGTGCCACAGCACGAACAGGCCGGCCTCGTGCAGGACGCCGGCCAGGCGCCAGGTCTGTTCCTGGTCGGAGATGTCGATGTTCTGCCCCTCCGGAAACAGCTCCCCGACCCCAACCAGGCCGGCATCGGCGCAGCGCAGGATCTCCTCGGAGGCCCCCCTTGCCAGAGGGGGCACGAGACAGAGGCCGCTCAGCCTGTCGGGATGCTTCCTCACACCCTCGATGATGTAGTCGTTGCACAGCTTACAGAGCCCCAGGTCCCGAAAGGCGAAGCCGCCCACGACGGCACGCTCGACGTCGTCGCGTTCCATACGGTCCAGCAGGTCCTCGAGCATGGCCCACCGGTGCACCCGGTTATGGGTCAGGGCATTGAAATAGGGCTCGCGCAGGGACAGGGACTCCGCATCCCGGATGACCTCCGGAGGATACACGTGAACGTGGAAATCGACGGTCTTCATTCGGACGGCCTCCCCTCTGCGCACTCCTGAATCGTCGGCCTCACCAGGGGACCTCATCTTTCCCCTCGATGACGGAACGAATGGTCCTGCCGGAAAATCCCCTGCGCCGGAGTCTGGCGACGATCCGTCCCGTCTCCATCCCCCCGGCCAGCCAACCCGCTGCGAGGGCCTGGGCCTGCGCCACCTCGTCCCGGCCCTCCAGGGCGGAGACGATGTCCCGGTGGGCTATCCCTCTCCGCGAGAGCTCGCGGACGATCCGGTCGTCCCCCCAGCTTTCGTGCCCCTCCACGAAAAGGCAGGCGTAGAGCGCGTCGTCGAGGAGGCGCATCCCGCGAAATTCAGCAATCAGGGCCTGAGTCTCCTCGGGCGTGGCCCCCTGCCCGGCAAGACGATCCCTGACCTCCCGCTCCGGACGGGGCGCACGGGAGAGGAGCCGAAAAAAACGGAGCCGATGCTCCTCCAACGAGAGCTCCTTTTTTCCCCGCAGCCTCGTCATCGGAGGCCGTCGCCCTCCGTCCCCGCACCGCCCAGGAAACGGCCGATGAAGTTTCTCAGGTCCTCGATCCCCGATCGGTTCTCCCCCGAGGTGATAACGGGGACGTCGACGGATATCAGGCCGCCCCGCACGTACTCCTGCAGGAGGGCCCGATGCCGGCCTCTGGATATCTTGTCCGCCTTGGTGAAGACCACCAGCATCGTCCTGCCGCACTCGTTCAGCCACTCCTGGAGGGCCCGGTCATTCCCCAGGAGGCCGTGCCGGAAGTCCACGAGATGGCAGACGAGACGCAGCGTTCTCCTCCGTTCGACGTAGGCTGCGACCAACCGGGACCATTCGTTTCGCTCTGTCTTGCTCCGGGACGCGTAGCCGTATCCCGGAAGGTCGACCAGGCGAAACGGCGCCGAGGCCTGCACGGAGTAGAAGTTGATGCTGCGGGTCTTCCCCGGCGTCGCCCCCACGTGGGCGAGCCTCGTCCCCAGCAGCGCGTTGATCAGCGTCGACTTCCCGACGTTCGATCGGCCGGCGACGGCGACCTCCGGCATCCCCTCCGGCGGAAGCTGAGGGATGGAGAAACAGGTCGCCTCAAGAGACGCCTTCCAGAGCATCGGTTTTCTCCATTTCGGTTTTACCCGGCTTCTCCAACCCCTTTTCGAGGACCGTCAGGACCTCCTCGGCATAGTCGAAGCGCATTCCATCGGTATATTCCTCGGGGATCTCCTCGACGTCCACACGATTGGCCGCGGGCAGAACGATGTGCAGAACCCCATGGCGCCGGGCGGCGAGGATCTTCTCCCGAATGCCCCCGACGGGAAGGACCTTGCCCCTCAGGGATATCTCGCCCGTCATGGCGATGCCCGGGCGGACGCGGCGGCCGCTGACCGCCGACAGGATCGCCGTGGCCATCGTGATTCCGGCCGAGGGCCCGTCCTTCGGAACGGCCCCCTCGGGGACGTGGATATGGATGTCCACGCTCTTCCAGTCGAACTCCCCTATCCCGAGGGCCTCGCTCTCGGACCGCAGGTAGCTCACGGCCGCCCGGGCGGACTCCTGCATCACGTCGCCGAGGTTTCCGGTGAGGACCAGCTCCCCCTTTCCCCTCATTGTCACGGCCTCGATGAGCAGGACGTCGCCGCCCGCCTCCGTCCAGGCCAGACCGACGACGTTCCCCCTCTCGGGGGTCTTCGGGACGGAAAGGTCGTAGAGCTTTGGGGGGCCTAGGTAGTCCTTGAGGTCCCCTACCCTGACCCCCACCGGAAGAGCGAGGGGCTCGGACTTGTCTTTGGCCTCGACGAGACGGCGCGTGATCTTGCGCGCCACCGTCGACAGGGCACGGTCCAGCCCGCGGACGCCGGCCTCGCGCGTGTAGGAGGCGATCACCTTTTTGACCACGGGAACCGGGATCTTCACCTCGGACCGCTTCAGGCCGTGCTCCTTCAAGATCCTCGGAACGAGGTAGCGCATCGCGATCTGCAGCTTCTCCTCGGCGAGGTATCCCGGAAGGGGGATCACCTCCATGCGATCCAGAAGGGGCCTGGGAATCGTGTGGGTGACGTTGGCCGTGGTGATGAAGAGCACCTCGCTCAGGTCGAAGGGGACCTCGAGGTAGTGGTCGGTGAAGGTGCTGTTCTGCTGCGGGTCCAGGACCTCCAGCAACGCAGAGGCCGGGTCGCCCCGGAAATCGTTCCCCAGCTTGTCGATCTCGTCCAGCAGGACGACGGGATTGCAGCTGCCCGCCCTCGCCAGCTTCTGGATGATCCGGCCCGGGAGGGACCCGATATAGGTTCGGCGGTGTCCGCGGATCTCGGCCTCGTCCCGGACGCCCCCCAGGGAGACGTTGACGAAGCGCCGGTTCAGGGAATCCGCGATGGAGCGCCCCAAAGAGGTCTTCCCCACCCCAGGAGGGCCGACGAAGCAGATGATCTGCCCCTTCATGTCCGTCCCGGCGCGCCGCCGGACGGCCAGGAACTCCAGGACGCGGTCCTTCACCTTGCGCATGCCGTAATGGTCCCGGTCCAGGATTTTCTCCGCCCTGGCGATGTTCTCGTTCTCCTCGGTCCTTATGCCCCACGGCATGTCCAGAAGCCAGTCCAGATAGCTGCGGACCACTGCGGCCTCCGGCGAGATCGGAGACATCCTGGAGAGCCGGGCGATCTCCCGCTTCGCCTTGTCCCGCGCCTCGTCGCTCATCAGGGAGGCGTCCACCCTCTCCGCGTAGCGAAGCTCCTCCTCCCCCTCCTGCTCCTGGCCGAGCTCGTTCTGAATGATGCGCAGCTGTTCCCGCAGGTAGTATTCCTTCTGCTGCTTGTCGACGACGGAACGCACGCGGTCCTGAATGTCGTGCTCCAGCTCGAGGATGTCGATCTCCTCCGTCAGGAGACGCAGCAGGAAGGACAGGGCCTCCTCGACGTCCTGAAGCTCCAGAAGGGCCTGGCGCTCCTCCAGCTTCACGGATATGTGCGAGCCGATCAGATTGATGAGCTGCCCCAGATCGTTCAGCTCCGCAATGGAGGCCATCACCTCGCTCGGGATGCGGGGCTGCAGGGTGTTGTAGCGCTCGAAGCTGCCGAGGACGCGCCGCCTCCAGGGCTCCAGATTTGCCGATTCCGCCTGAATCCAGGGCATAGGGACCACGTGCGCCGTCAGGATGTCCTTGTCCAGCCGGTATTCCCGAACCCTCATCCGGGCTATGCCCTCGACCAGAACCTTGGTCGTCCCGTCCGGGACGCGCACCACCTGAAGGACGTTGCAGAGGGTCCCCACCTTGTAAAGGTCGCCGATCTCCGGGTCCTCGGTCCCGTTGTCCGTCTGGGCCGCCACGAAGACCTTCTTGTCTTGGAGAAGGGCGGATTCCATAGCCCGTATGGATCGGGGACGCCCCACGAAGAGGGGTATGATGATCCCCGGAAAGAGGACCATGTCCCGAACGGGAAGAACGGGACAGATCCCCTCCTCCGGGGTCTCCGGATCCTGGGAGGCTACCACCGCGATCTTCGTCGCCACCTCAGGCAACCTCCCTGGCCTCTCGGAACAGGCTTTCGAGGGGGATTTTCCGGTCGACGAAATCCGCCGTGATCGAGAGAGCGCTCACCTTTCCCTCCATCGAGGGCAGCTCGTAGAGCACGTCCAGCATCAGGTTCTCCATGATGGAACGCAGCCCGCGAGCCCCCGTCTTCTTCTTGACGGCAAGCTGGGCGATCCGAGCAAGGGCCTCGGGGGTGAATTCCAGGCGCACGCCCTCCATGGACAGGATCTTCTGATACTGCTTCACCAGGGCGTTGCGGGGCTCCTGCAGGATGCGGATGAAGGCCGCCTCGTCGAGCTCCTCCAGGGCCACCAGGACGGGAATGCGCCCGACCAGCTCCGGGATGAAGCCGAAGGCCATGAGATCCTCGGGCTGAATCTTGCGCACGATGTCGTAGCGCTTCTCCGATGTGCGCACGGACAGCTCGCCCCCGAAGCCCAGGGAACGCTGAAGCTCGCGCCGCGCCACGATGTTCTCGATCCCCTCGAAGGCCCCTCCGCAGATGAAGAGGATGTTCTCCGTGTTCATCTGGATGAAGTCCTGATGAGGGTGCTTGCGCCCGCCCTTCGGCGGGATGTTGGCGACGGTCCCCTCGAGGATCTTGAGCAGGGCCTGCTGGACCCCCTCCCCGGAGACGTCCCGCGTGATGGACGCGGACTCCGACTTGCGTGCGATCTTGTCGATCTCGTCCAGATAGATGATGCCCCTCTCCGCAGAGGGCAGGTCGTAATCCGCCGCCTGGAGGAGGCGCACCAGGATGTTCTCGACGTCCTCCCCCACGTACCCGGCCTCGGTCAGGGTCGTCGCGTCCGCGATCGCGAAGGGGACGTTGAGTTTTCGCGCCAGGGTCTGGGCAATCAGGGTCTTTCCGGACCCCGTCGGCCCCAGCAGCAGGACGTTGCTCTTCTGGAGATCGATCTCCCCGCTGCGCAGCTCGATATTGTTCCGCACCCTCTGATAATGGCTGTAGACGGCCACGGAGACCACCCTCTTGGCCAGGGACTGCCCCACGACAAACTGGTCCAGAAACTCCTTCAGCTCACGGGGCTTCACCGGAAAAAGCGCCGACGGCGCCTCCTTCGTCTCCTCGTC
>NZ_CALIAA010000043.1 GCF_938040765.1 uncultured Fretibacterium sp. | reverse complement strand
CAGTCCAAAGGGAATTATCTCCTGTCTTAGGTCCTCCCGTTCAGGAAATTCCGGGTTTTGGATGTGTATGGTTTCCTGAAAAACTGCTATTTTCCCTGAGGATTACAGAGGACGAGCAGCCTCCAGTGGTAGGTTTTTTGCTGAAGGAGCCGCTTATAGAAGGAAGGTAATGCTTCCGGAGTGAAGAGCGTGCCGCTAAACATGGACCAGGCTGTCGACAAAAGGGCGTAGTGTACCCGAATGGCCTTTTGTAAAGGAAGGGCTGCAGGTTTTCCCGGGAAGGATCTCATCGAAGTCCGCGCTTTGCTATAATTTTGACTGAAAAAGGCTTGCGGATTGGGGGCGTGAGGTCGCATGAGGCGAAAGGACCGGGAGGTCACGGATCTCGGGGCCATTGGACGCATTATCGGGGACTGCAAGGTCCTTCGGTTGGGGATGGTCGATGGAAGGCGGCCCTATGTCGTTCCGATGAATTTCGGTTTCGACCTTCGGGACGGCGTTTTGGAACTCTACTGTCACAGCGCCCTGGAGGGGCGCAAAATCGAGATCCTGCGGAGGAATCCCGAGGTGTGCTTCGAGATGGACTGCGGGCACAAGCTCGTCGAGGCCAAGGCCGCCTGCAGTTATGGCTTTGCCTACTCGAGCGTCATCGGTGAGGGGACGGTCGGCTTTATCGAGGACCCCGAGGAGAAACTGCGGGCGCTGCTGAAGATCATGGAGCACCAGACGGGGCGATCGGATTTTTCCATCCCCGACGCGGCTCTGCGCGGCGTTCTGGCCTTCAGGGTCTCCGCCGGTTCCTTCACGGCCAAGCAGCGGCTCCTTCCTCCGGGGCCCTGAGGCTGGGGCGAAATGCCGCAGGGCAATGTGTATGCCCTTCTGGGGCTGTTCTCCTTCGGACTTGCGCTTCTGGTCGCTCGTCTGGTGGTGAAGATTCAAAGAGGCGAGTTTCCCGGCGGGGATTTATGGGTCCTGTACCTCAGGATGCTGTTGGGCTTTTTGTTCGCGGCCGCCATCGTTTACGGCTACCGCTCTTTTTTTCAGTAGCGAGAAACGGGTACGAGTCAGACGGGAGCGAAAATGAGACGAACGATCCTGATAACGGCGGTGTTGGGACTTCTCCTGGGAACGGCCCTTTCCTCCATGGGGGCCGAGCTCCCGCGTGCGGAGCTCGACGAGTCCGAACGTCACTTCACTCGGGCATACGATTATTTTCTGGAGCGGGATTACTGGAATACGCTGGATTACCTGGATCGGGCCCTCAAGGCGAATACCTATCTGGTCGATTACTACCTTCTCAAGGGGCTGACCGCGGCCCGCACGGGGGACTTCGAGGCAGCCCGTAAGGCCCTGTCCGGCTATCTCGAGGTCCGGGCCATGGACCGCACCGCGCCGCGGATCCTCAACTGGTTCCTGGCACAGGAGCGTCTGCTCCGGGCGGTCCTGAGCCCGCTTCCCATTGCTTCACGATGGCAGTTCTCCCGGCCGGACCTTCAGGAGGAATGGGGGGGCGGCATCCTGCGCCCCTTCAACGTGAAGGGGCTGGGCAAGGTGGATGCGCTGGACGCCGCTCTTTGCCTTTGCGATACGCTGGGCGGCAAGGTCTACCTGTCCGAGGAAGGAAACGGGTTCCGGTCCGTCTCCGCTCAGGCCCCGGCCGCCGCCCTTCCCGTTGGGGACGGGACGTTCTTCGTCTTTGGCGTCGATGGGGAGGTCCATTCCTTCTCCGCTGTCTCCGGCCAGGACATCTCCATGGACCTGCGGGGGCGCGTGGACTCGCACGTCGCGGATGCCTGCTGGCTCTCGGAGGCGGAGTTCGCCGTGGCCGACCCCGTGGCGCGGTCCGTCGATTTCTACGACAGGGAGTCCCTGCGGCATCTGGCGTCCTGGTCCCCGCCGGAGGGGGATATGCTGTTCGAGCCCGTGGGGATAAGCCGGTACGCGAACTGGCTGGCCGTCGCCGACCGCGGCAACGGCAGGGTCTATCTGCTGGATGCCGTCGGCCGGCGGGAATTTTTTTTCGCCGAGGCGCCGATGCCGCGCGACGTCGCGTGGTCTCCCCTGGGGGAGCTCTTCGTCCTCTCCGAGAAGGGGGAGCTCTTCCGTGCCGGGCTCGATTTCGGGCGAAAGGAGGTCCGAAACCTCGACCTCCTGAAGGCGGACCTCCAGGACGCCTGGGCGCTTTTCCCGTCGTCCCGTGGCGACCTGTACTGTCTGGATGTCTCGGCCTCGCGGCTCTTCAAGGCGACGATGCTCCCCTCCCGGGATACGGAGCAGGGCTTTCTGGGGCTGTACCGCCCCGTTCTGGCCCTGGATAAGGACAAGGAGAGCTTTCTCGTGGATGCGACCCTGGGTGTCCCGTTCGTCTCCTACTTCAGGGATGCCTCGGCGGTTGCCCATTCCGTCTGGAACGAGAGGACCATCCGCTCCGCGATGCAATGGCTGCCGCGTGCCCCGCTCGATGCGCTGCTGCTGCATCGCACCCTGCCTCAGGGCTCCGTTCTGCCCCCAACCCTCAAGGAGGTTCGCGCCGAGAGCGGGCAGGACGTCCGTATCGCGCTCCCACCCCTCTGGTCCCTGCACAGGGGGACGCTGACCAATGTTATCGTGGATTCCTCGATCCTCTTTTCCCTGGACGAGCTGCTGACCCTGACCCGTTTCTGTTTGGAAAACGGCCTGCGGCTCGACGTCTGGGCCCGCGACATTCCCCCTCTGCCCCTGGTCCGGGCCAGCGCCTTCACGGGGGGAACGACGCTTTTCTCCATGGCTGCCCCCCCGAAGGTCTCCCCGCCCTGGAGCCGGGTTCGGATTCAGATTCCGCTGCCCAGGGAACTCTCCTCCTCGGGCTACCCCAGCCGTTCCATGCTGGCCGTCTACCTGGATATCGGCCTGGTCCAGATGAAGGCGTGGATTCCTCTCTGGCCCGACCTCCTCTTTCCCTAGGGCAGGGCGCAGGCACGTCAAACCGTTGCAGGAGGAGAAGCATGCATCATAAACTGAGGGAAAAGTACAGGGCCGGGGAGCCGGTCATCGGAACCTTCTTCAACCTGGGCGACCTGTCGGCCATGGAGTGCCTGGGCTACACGGGGCTCGACTACGTCATCATCGACTGCGAGCACGGCCCCTTCGACACGGAGACCATGATGGACCTGATCCGGGCGGCGGAGGGTGTCGGCCTGACTCCCGTCGTCCGGATCGCCGGCGTGGACCACAGGGAGATCCAGCGCGCAGCCGACTGCGGGGCGGAGGGCCTGATCGTCCCCTGCCTCAGGACCGTCGACGAATACCGGCGCCTGATCGACCTCGCCAAGTACGCGCCGACGGGGAACCGCGGTTTTATCAAGGGACGGGGCTGCGGATTCGGAAACAGGGCCTGGGCCTCCGGATCGCTGGAGGAGTTCATGGCCAACAGCAACGAAAAACTGATGGTGATCCCACAGTGCGAGACCGCCGAAAGCCTGGAGCACATCGAGGAGATCGCCGCTCTGGAGGGATTGGATGGGATCTTCGTAGGGCCGTTCGACCTCTCCATCAGCATGGGGATCCCCGCAAGGTTCGAGCATCCGGATTTTCTTGCGGCGCTCGAGAGGATTTACGCGGCGTGCCGCGCAGCGGACAAGCCGGTCTACGTCTATACGAACGATGCGGCGGAATCCAGGCGGCGCCTTGCGTCCGGCATTGCCGGAGTCGCCTGCAGCCTGAATTCCGTCGAACTTATCAAAGTCTACAGACAGCTGGTTCAGGACATCGGAGCCTGATCGGAATGCGGACGGGCCCGGAGCCGTGACGGAGCCCGGACCGGAGCTCCGGATCCTCGGCGAGGGGCGGGCGGTTCCCTGCCCCTCCTCACTCCCTCCAGCGCATCCTGCGGACGTTGTCGAACCAGGACGGAGGGTCCTCCTCCTTCGATGAGGAACTCGATGAGGACGTTCTCTCCTTCGTATTGGAGCCGGACGCCTCCTCCGTAACGTCGTAGAAGTCCTGGTCGGCATGATAGGAGGGCGATGAGGATCGCCCCTTCAGCCTGTCGTGGCAGTAGGATCCCGCCGCGCCGAACAGCGCGGTCAGCACGGCCCAGCCCAGAATCCTCAGGACGAAGGAGGGGAGCACGAACAGGATGAAAGAGGCCACGCTGAACAGGAGCCCCAGGACGCAGAGCAGCATGGGGGCGAAGACGAGAAGCAGAATCCCCCTTTCCCGAATGTCGGAGCCCTGCCACTCCGTCAGGATCCTGCCCAGCCCGCCGAGGAGGCGGGGGGGCCAGAGGCGGGTGAGGACTTGGGAGAAGAAAGTTCGGAACAACGCTAGGCCTCCTTTGTCGCTTGTCCGGGATGATCTTGGAACACGCTGAACTCTATGAAGCCTCCCCGATGAACCCCCTGAGCGAACCGCTCAACTGGTGAGGCAACTGGTTGATTTCTTCGGACTGCCCGCGCCCTCGGGCGCTTCCCTGCGTTCCGCGCGGCGTCCGAGGCGGGGCGTCCTTAGATTATAGCAGGGCAGGGCGGGAGGACCGTTCCATCCTTTTTCCGCGGAAATCGTTTTTGCGGTAAACTGACGAGGAATCGGCAGGGAGCTCATGATAGGATAAATACCGGAACATGGGGGCCCCTGTCCGGAAATCGAGGAGGGGGACGGTGTGTTTTTCCGGGGGGCGGCCCCTTCCGTGCCAGCCTTCCTTATTGAATCTTCTTACGTAAATTTTATTGAACCCTACAATCTCGATGTCGCCGACGATGTCCTGGCTCAGGACACCACGATGGGACAGAAGGCGGGAATGACGTGACGGATAAATGGAAGCTGACGCCCGGGAAACTGAGACGGCTGAAGGACCCCGGAAGCTGGAAGGTGAAGGGGACCGACGAGTGGGGCCCCGGCCGGAAAGGGGTGGGGCTCATCGGCCAGGAACGGGCGGTGGAGTCGATCTCCTTCGGCCTGATGGTCTCGGGGAGGGGATACAACATCTTCGTGACCGGCCAGCCGGGCAGCGGGCGCACCAGCTATGCGCTCGAACGTCTCAGGGAGCGGGCTGCCGAGCTCCCCGCTCCGGACGACTGGCTTTACCTTCACAACTTCGACGAGCCGGGGGAGCCCCTGGCGATGGCGGTGCCCGCCGGCCGGGGAAAGGAGCTCTGCACCGCCCTGGGCGGGTTGCTGAACGAGCTCAAGACCGTGATCGGCAAGGCCTTCGAGCAGAGCCAGTACGAGGACGCCAAGGCGCAGTACGTCAAGGAGTTTCAGGAGAAGGCGGGGGCGATCATGGACGAGCTCAAGTCCTGGGCCGCCGAGCGCCATTTCTCCCTCAAACGCACCCCCCAGGGGTTCGTCAACATCCCCCTGATCGAGGCGAAGGACGAGGAGGGCAAGCCCGTCGTCCGGGAGATCCAGCAGGAGGAGTTCGAGGCCCTGGACGAGAAGGAGCAGAAGCGCTATCAGGCGCTGTCCGAGGAGGTGTCTCAGAAGACGCTTCTGGGGCTTCGCCGCATCCGTGATATGGAGAAGGAGCTCAAGGAGCGGATCGGCGAGCTCGAGGCCGAGATATGCCGGACCGCGATAGCTCCCTGCATGGCGGACGTCCGTGAGCCGTACTCGGGCAACGAACCTCTGTCGAAATGGTTCGACCGGATGGCCGAGGACGTCATCGAGAACTTCGGGGCGTTCGTCACCGCGGTCCGGGACGAGTCGGCCGAGGTCGACTTCTCGCGGTATCTGGGCAACCTCTTCGTCTCGAACGACCCGAAGGACGGAGCTCCGGTGGTCTGGGAGACCAATCCCACCTACTACAACCTCGCGGGGAAGGTCGAGTACGAGAGCCGCCAGGGCTACCTCTACACCGACTTCCGCCGCATCGTGGCGGGCGCCTTTCATAAGGCCAACGGCGGGTTCCTGGTCCTCGATGCGGAGAAGGTGCTCATGAACTTCATGTCCTGGGAGGCGATCAAGCGCCTGCTCCGCACTCAGGAGGCGTCCATCGAGAACCTCGGGGAACAGTACGGGGCGATCCCCGTCTCCTCGCTGCGCCCCAGCCCGATTCGGATGGACCTCAAGATCGTGATGATCGGGATGCCCTACATCTACGAGCTGCTGCAGCATTACGACCCGGAGTTCCGGAAGCTCTTCAAGATCAAGGCGAGCTTCGACACGGACATGCCCCGGACGGCCGCGACGGAGCGCCGGATGGGGCTGTGCGTGAGGGACATCCTGCGGCGGGAGAACCTGAAGCCCTTCGACGCGGAGGCGCTGTCCGAGGTCATCGAGTGGGCCAGCCGGGACGCGGAGGACCAGAACCTCCTCTCGGCGGAGCTGGGAAGGCTCCGGGAGCTCCTGATGGAGTCCCATGCCTGGGCCGCCGGGTCGAACAAGCCGCGCGTGGGCCGGGAGCACGTCCGCAAGGCCATCGAGCACAAGCGTTACCGCTCGGGCATGTACCAGGAGAAGCTGACCCGCGCCTTCGAGAACGGGGTCATCCGGGTGGATACGGACGGAGCCGTGGTGGGGCAGGTCAACGGCCTCGCCGTCATAGACCTGACGGACTACCGCTTCGGGCACCCCTCGCGCATCACGGCCAACGTCTTCATGGGGCAGGAGGGGGTCGTCAACATCGAGCGGGAGGTGCGCATGACGGGGCCCATCCACAACAAGGGGCTGATGATCCTCTCGAGCTACCTGGGGAGGAAATACGCCCAGGATATGCCCCTGACGCTCTCCGCGCGGATCACGTTCGAGCAGAACTACGGGGGCATCGAGGGGGACAGCGCCTCCTCCACGGAGCTCTACTGCCTTCTCTCGGCCCTCTCGGGGCTTCCCCTGAACCAGGGGATCGCCGTCACGGGCTCCGTGGACCAGTTCGGCAACGTCCAGCCGATCGGGGGCGTCAACGAGAAGATCGAGGGCTTCTTCGACTATTGCAGGATCGCGGGGCTGACGGGGCGTCAGGGGGTGATGATCCCCAGGGCGAACGTTCGGCACCTCATGTTGGATCATGACGTGCTCCAGGCCGTGAAGGACGGTAAGTTTTCCGTCTGGGCGGTGGGGACGATCGACGAGGGCATCGAGCTGCTCACCGGGGTCCGGGCCGGGCGGGAGCACCGGGACGGCTCCTATGCGCCCGCATCCGTCCACGGCAGGGCCAAGGCGCGGCTCTCGAAGCTCCTCTCGGACAACGTCAGGCTGCGCAGGAAACTCGGCGGGGACGACGAGGAGAATGAGGGAGGGCGGAGGGGCCGCAGGCCGGAGGAGGAGAGCCCGGCCGGGAGACGCGGCCGGTGAGCCGCCTGAGGGTGGGGATGGACCGCTCCGCTCCGTCCGCGGACGGGGCCGGACCGCTGAGGCGCTGGATCCTTTCCGTCCTGGACCTTCTGGAGGGGGTCTGGCACAACGAGGCCGACCCGCCCGAACTGGGGCATGGGGAGCCGCTGGACGGGCTCGTCCTGACCGTGCTCTCGCAGAACACGAACGACCGCAACCGGGACATGGCGTTCGAGCGGCTCAAGGCGCGTTTCCCGAGCTGGGAGTCCGTCGCCGGGGCCGGAGCCGAGGCTCTGGAGGATGCGGTGCGCCCCGCCGGTCTGGCGCCCACGAAGGCGCGGCGCATCCTGAAGATCCTGGAGATCGTGCGCGGGGATTTCGGCGCCTACTCCATCGCGGAGCTCGCGAAGCGGGGGCGGGACGAGGCCAGGCGCTACCTGACCGCGCTGCCGGGCGTGGGGGAAAAGACGGCGGCGTGCGTCCTAATGTTCGACATGGATCTCCCCGCGTTCCCCGTCGATACCCACGTCAGCCGGGTCTGCCGCCGCGTCGGGTTCGTGTCCGAAAAGGCGTCCCCGGACGATATCTGCGCGCTGATGGAGCGGGAGGTCCCCCCCGGGCGCTACCTTGGGGGGCACGTCAACATCATCGAACACGGCCGGGCGGTCTGCTCGGCGCGGAAGCCGCTCTGCGGGGCCTGCCCGCTCACGGCGCTCTGCAACACGGGGCGGGAGCGGGTGGCGGAGGCGATGGCGGCGGAGATGCATAAGGGGCGGCCCGGGCGGGGCCGTGCCCGGAAGGGAGGGGCTGGGGATGACGGAGGAGGCCGAGAAGAAGACTGAGGGCCTGCGGGCCCGATTCGGGCGCGCGTGCCGGACGTTCGGGGAATGGGCCTGGTGGTTCGTGATCGGCACCTTTATGGAGAAGCGGGTGGCCGCGATCCGCAAGGAGGCCTGGGACATGAACGACAACGTCATGCTGCTGCTCTTCGGGGACTACCTGGGGCTGCCGAACCCCATCTCCTACTACACGCTGGAGCTGCTTCCCTACCTGGCGGAGGAGATGCTTCCCTGGCAAAGGCGTATAATGAATCGTCAATCGGTCGTCGCCGAGAAGGCGGCGCAGTATGATTTTACGTAGCCTGCACGGGGCGGAGGAGGGTGCATGAGCGAATCGTCTTTTGAGGAACGCGGTGCGGGCCTGCCGGGTCCGGGCTGCAGGCCCTTCACCTTTTTCGGGGGAAAGGGGGGGACGGGCAAGACCACCTGTGCGGCGGCCTACGCCTGCCACCTGTCCTCCCGCGGATGCCGCACGCTCCTCGTCTCGACGGACCCCGCCCACTCCACGTCCGACGTCCTGGACGTGCAGCTGGGGGCGGACATCACCCCTGTGGCGGAGAACCTCTGGGGGCTGGAGGTCGATCCCGCGCTCGAGGCCAGGCGGTACATCTCCGAGATACAGGAGAGGATGCTCTCCATCGTCAGCCCGGCGATCGTGGACGAGATCAAGAAACAGATGGAGATCGCCTACACCTCCCCCGGCGCGGAGGAGGCCGCCATCTTCGACAAGTTCGTGGAGCTGATGGACGAGCGCGGCAGGGCGTACGACGCGATCGTCTTCGACACCGCTCCCACGGGACATACCCTTCGCCTGCTCTCGCTGCCGGAGATTCTGGGCGGGTGGATCGAGAACCTCATCGCCAAACGCCGGAAGGCGATGGAGATGTTCGGGATGGCGGGGCGGTTCGACAAGGAGATGCGGAGGAGGGCGGAGGAGGACCCCGTCGTCGATGCCCTTGTGCGACGGCGCGACCGTTTCGAGCGAAGCCGGCGCTATCTGACGGACCCCGGGTCCTCGGCGTTCTACTTCGTGCTCAATGCGGAGAAAATGCCGATTCTGGAGACGGCGCGCGCCGTGGAGATGCTGATGAAGTTCGGGATCGGCGTGGGGGGCGTCGTGGTCAACCGGGTGATTCCGGAGGACGCGGGCGAGTTCTTCCGTGAACGGCTGGCGGCGCAGAAGGGGTATCTGGAGGATATCGGGGAGCGTTTCGGCCGCCTGCGCCGCATCGTGCGTCTGCCGCTCCTCAGGACGGACGTTCAGGGCATGGACCAGATTAAAAAAATAGCGGAATGGATAGGGGAAATCGACGCATGATTCTGGGGACGGTGCAGTACCCCTCCCGTTACGGAGGCCTGGGTATCGGAGTGAAAAAGGGACTGGAGTATCTGGCGGCGCAGGGAAGGCTGGACGCCCTTCCTCTGGGGCGCCGGGAGCTCGATGGGGAGAATCTCTTCCTGGACGTCGTGGAGACGGCCACGGAGCCTCACGCTGCGAGGCGCTTCGAGGCCCATCGGCGCTACATCGACATTCACATCACCCTTCAGGGGGAGGAATGGTACGGCTATGCCCCCGTGGAGGACCTCAAGGCGGTGGAGCCCTATTCGGCCGAGCGCGACATACAGTTTTTCACCGGCGAGGGCGTCTATTTTCAGGTCCCCGCAGGGCAGTTCGTCCTGTTTTTCCCCGAGGACGCCCACAAGCCCTGCGTCTGTTTCAAGGAGCCGGGGAACGTCAGGAAGCTGATCCTGAAGGTCCTGCTGTGAAGGCCCTGATTTGAGGCCCTCGACTTGAGGGGCCGCACGTCGTCGGGCGCCGATGAGGTCTTCATGAACGCCGCCCTCGGCGAGGCGCGGGACGCCCTTCGGAGGGGGGACGTCCCGGTGGGCGCCGTCGTCGTCCGCGGCGGGGATGTGCTGGGGAGGGGGTCCAACCGGAAGAGCTGCGACCCGACCGCCCACGCCGAAATCCTGGCCATCCGCTCGGCCGCGGAGCGGTTGGGACATTGGAACCTCAGGGACTGCGACCTCTACGTGACGTTGGAGCCCTGTCCGATGTGCGCCGGGGCGTGCGTGAACGCGCGCATCGGGGCCCTTGTCTTCGGGGCTCGGGATCCCAGGGCCGGCGCCGCGGGATCCCTTTTCGACATTCCGCGGGACACGCGCCTGAACCATCGCTGCCGGGTGCGGCAGGGGGTTCTGGTAGAGGCGTGCCTTTCGCTGCTGCGCGAGTACTTTTCGACAAGGCGCCGCGGGCGGGAATACGAGCCTTGAGGGGCAGACGGAGAAAACTATCGATGCCGGGGGGACCTGCCCACCTCCACTTCGTCTTGGGCGGCGGGCCTTTTCGGCGGTTCGGAGAGGAATATATCGTTGTTGTCGATCTGTACGGATTCCAACCTGAAACTTTACGAGATTGGGGAGACCACCCGGGATCTGGCTCGCCGTCTCCAATGTTCCGAGCTGGCGGCGATGGTCCTGGAGATGCGTTCCTGGGACGGCAGTGCGGATCCGGATGGGGTCAGAAAGTGGATGAACCCGTGTTTCGAGGAGCTGCTGGATGCCCTGGACCTCGGGGCGGCGAGCTCGAGGGCGGCGGAGCTCTGGCGCTCCAGGAGCTCCTTCGGCAACATCCTCGTCTATGGGGACTACGACACGGACGGCATTTCCGCCACGGTGCTGGCCATGGAGATCTTCCGGCACAAGGCCTCGGGGGTCCGATACTTCATCCCCCGCCGCGACGTCCACGGCTACGGACTGCATCCGCCCGTCCTGGAGCAGGTGGTCCGGGGGGGATGCAATACCCTGGTCGTCGTGGACTGCGGGACGAACGACTCCGAGCTGCTCGCCGGACTGAAGGAGCGTGGGGTCGAGGTCTTCGTCTTCGACCATCATACGGTGGCGGAGCGCCCGGCCTTTCCGACGATCGTGAACCCCTGTGCGGACGGCGGGGAGAACGCCCGGAAGCTCTGCGCCACGGCCGTGCTGTGGAGCTGGGCCTGGAAGGAGAACATCCTTTCCCGGTCATGGCTTCAGTATGCCCTGGACCTGGTGGCCCTGGCCACGGTCTCCGACTGCATGCCCCTGAACCCTCTGAACCGCTCCCTGGTTCAGAGGGGGCTGCGCCTCATGAGGACCAACCCGAGGCGGGGACTGGGCGCCCTTTTCGAGAAGCTGGGCATCGTCCGGCGCCTTTTGTCCGAGGAACAGCTCTCGATGCGCGTGATCCCCTGCCTGAACGCCCCCGGCCGCATCGCCTGCGCCGACATCTCCGTGAGGGCCCTCCTGGGCGTGGGGAGCGACGATGCGGTCTACGAATGCGTGAACGACCTCGTCAGGGCCAACCGGAGACGGCAGATGATATCGGAGCAGATCGCCGGGAAAATCCGCCTCTCGGACGGTGAGGACCGGCATGTGATGTTTGACGATTCCTGGCCGGTTGGGGTGCTCAGCGGCGTCGCCAGCCGCATCTGCGCTCAGCGGCGCACGCCGGTGGCCCTGGCTGCGCCCGTCGGCGACAAGATCCGGGGGACCCTGCGCGTCCCGGTTGGGGGAAACGCCGTGGACGTCCTGAGCGAGATATCCGATCTCCTGGACGCCTGGGGAGGGCACCGCTACGCGGCCGGCTTCTCGGTGCTCACTCAGAACTGGAACGAGGTCGAGGAGGAACTGGAGAGGCTCCTGTCCGGGATGGGGATACGGGAGGAGCCCGTCGCCGCGATCAACATCTCGCCGGCGGAGATCTCCCTGAACGACTGGAGGGCGGTGAAGGAGCTCGGCCCGTTTGGGAACGACAACCCCTGCCCGCGCTTCTACAGGGCCAGCAGCCCGAGCGACCGGATAGAGCCCCTGGGGAAGGACGGCAGGCACAGCGCGGTGAGGGTCGACAACGTCCGGCTTCTGGCCTTCAACGCCGCGGCCGACCTTCAGGAGACCTCGGGGGTGACGGGCTGGATCTATCATCCGCGCATCGACTATTGGCGCAACGAGGAACAGGTTCAGTTCGTCCTGGACTACGCGGTTGTGAATTGAAGGAAGCGCTGATTCAAGCCAAAGCGCTGAATTCATCCATCCATGAAGTCTCCCCGTGGATTTTTCAGGGGAGGCGTCTGCGAACGGCAGAGTCCGGGGAGGGACCGGAGCCTGAGGAAAGGGGGAGGGCCTCGTGACGGATGAACGCTTGAGATCGGCGCCTGCGGAGCGGTTGGACGCGGGCACGGGGGCGTCCCCTGCCTCCGATGGCGCCTTGCGCGCCGACAACGAGGCGATGAAGGCCATCCTGAGCAGCGTCCCGGAGCTCTCCGGCAGCGACGAGCAGCGGGAGATGGCGCAGCTGCGCGATTCCTTTCTGGAGCAGCTCCCGGAACAGTGCCGGGTGGAGAGCGTGCGGGCGGCCTGGCGCGAGCTCTGGGCCAAGGCCCTGACCTTTCTCTCCTCCTCTCAGATGCACCGCTTGGGCAAGGCCTTCGTCTTCGCCGCCAGGGCCCACGCCGACCAGAAGCGCGTGGCGGGGGATCCCTACGTCATCCATACCCTGAGCACGGCGTCGATCCTCGCGGACATGCAGCTGGACCTGGCCACCCTGACGGCGGCCCTGCTGCACGACGTCCTGGAGGACACGCCGACGTCCCCCGAGGAGCTGAGCGCCGCGTTCGGCGAGGACGTCCTGACGCTGGTCGGCGGCGTGACGAAGCTGGGCAAGCTGCCCTTCATGTCGGTGGAGGGGTACCAGGCGGAGAACCTGCGGAAGATGTTCATCGTGATGGCCCGGGACATCCGGGTCGTCCTGATCAAGCTCGCGGACAGGCTGCACAACATGAGGACCCTGGGCGCGCTCCGGCGCGACAAGCAGGAGCGCATCGCGAAGGAGACGCTCGAGATCTTCGCCCCTCTCGCGCATCGCCTGGGGATCTACCAGATCAAGAGGGATCTCGAGGACCTGTCCTTCCGTTACCTTCAGCCGGAGGTCTACAGCGAGATCCGGCGGAAGACCAAGAAAAAACTGCCCCAGATGGAGGAGATCATCCGGAAGGGGATCGAGACGCTGGAGTCCCGCCTCGCGAAGGAGGGGATTCCCTGCAAGATCAAGGGCCGGGCCAAGCATTATTACAGCATCTACGAGAAGATGCAGCGCAAGAAGCTCTCCATGGACGAGCTGTACGACATCCTGGCCATCCGCGTCCTGGTGGAGGACGTGTCCACCTGCTATGCCGTGTTGGGCATCGTCCACTCCCTGTGGGTTCCGATCCCGGGGCAGTTCGACGACTACATCGCCACCCCGAAGAGCAACATGTACCAGTCGCTGCACACCACGGTCATGGCCTTCGGCGCCCCCATGGAGGTACAGATCCGGACTCAGGAGATGAACCGGCTTGCGGAGTACGGGATCGCCGCTCACTGGCTCTACAAGTCCAAGGGCGGCTCCGCGGACAGCCTGGACGCCAGGCTGATGTGGGTGCGCCAGGCATTGGAGGGCGGCCCGGGCGAGGGGCACGACCCCGAGGAATTTCTGGAGCTGCTGAAGAGCGACGTCCTGACCTCGGAGGTCTACGTCTTCACCCCGCAGGGCAAGCCCCTGGTCCTCCCCAACGGGGCCACGACGATCGACTTTGCCTACGCCGTCCATACGGAGGTGGGCAACCGCTGCGTGGGGGCGATGATCAACAGCCGCATCGTGCCCCTGAGCACGCAGCTGCACAGCGGCGATATCGTGAAGATCATCACCTCGCCGCAGGGCTTCCCCTCCAGGGACTGGATGAAGTTCGCCCGGAGCAGCAAGACCAGGAGCAAGATCCGGAACTACTTTCGCCAGGCCGAGAAGACGGACCGGGAGGAGAAGCTGGCGCGGGGCTGGGAGGCCCTCGAACGCGAGCTCCGCAAGCGGGGGATCGCGGCGGATAAGACGGACAATCAGGACGATCTGACCCCCGCCCTCAACAAGGTGGCCCGCGACCTCGGGATGGCGGGCAGGGAGGACCTCCTGGTCTCCATCGGGGCGGGGACGTCCGGCCCCAGTACGGTCGCGCAGAAGCTCGCGCTGGCGTACCTCCAGCAGCGCCATCCCACGGACGACATCGCGGCTCTCGTCAAGGAGCACACGGACGCCCATAAGTCCGACTCGGACATCGTGGTCGACGGGGCGGGCGGGGTCTGGGTGGTCCTGGCCAACTGCTGCGACCCGGTCCCGGGCGACGCCATCGTGGGCTACTCGACGCGGACGCGCGGGATCACGGTGCATCGTCTGGACTGCCCCAATATCCTGAACGCCCAGATGGGGCGCGTCGTGCAGGTCTCCTGGGGGCGTCCGTCCGGAAAGCTCTATACCGCCCGGCTGAGGGCGGAGGCCCTGGACCGGTCCGACCTGATCCGCGACGCGGCTCAGGCGATCGGGCTGGAGGGGGGCAGCATCCACGGGATCAAGGCTACGACGGTGGGCAACAGCCTGATGCGGATGAAGATCGAGCTGAAGGTGAAGGACGTGGAGCACCTGTACTCGATCGTAGCGAAATTGAACGGCATCAAGGGGATGCTGGAGGTCGTAAGGGGGTAGGCCATGCGGGCGGTGGTGCAGAGGGTCCTGCGGGCGACCGTTTCCGTGGGCGGAGAGACGATATCGGAGATCGGACCGGGGATCTGCGTCCTGCTGGGGGTTGGGGACGGAGACACGGAGGAGGATTCCCTCTGGCTGGCCAACAAGCTCTTCAACTTGAGGATCTTCGAGGACGGGGAGGGGCGGATGAACCGGTCCCTGCTCGATGTCGGCGGCGCTGCGCTTCTGGTCTCGCAGTTCACCCTTTACGGGGACTGCCGGAAGGGCAGGCGTCCCTCCTTTGTCGGAGCGGCCGCCCCCGAGGAGGGGAAGCGGCTCTATGACCATTTCGTTCGTCGGGTGCGGTCCTTCGGGGTGGAAACGGGCTGCGGCGTCTTCGGCGCGCATATGGAGGTAGGCCTCCTGAACGACGGCCCGGTGACCCTGATCCTGGATACCCGAAGGGGATAAAATAATTTCATTCCTGAATCATTTGCGGCAGATGATAAGCAGTGAGTTAGCGAAGCACTTGGATTCTGCATCAGGCAGCTTGCCTGTGCGTCGAAGACGAAGCCGTGGGGTTTCGCTTCGACGCAAGCGACCGACACAGCATCCAAGGCTTAACAGCCTTGGAGAGCTGGTCTTCTGCTTAAACGAAGTATACGAATGATTTGGAATTGGAATAAGGAGTTGTGAGCGACGGTGCAGTACAAACGTTTCCCACTGGGCAAGCTTTGGACGAACGGCTATCTTTTCTGGGACGAGGGGGGAGAGGCATTCTTCATCGACCCCGGCGGGGATGCCCGGGAGGTCCTGGAGTTCGTTCGGTCCCAGGGGCTGAAGCTGAGGGCGGTGTTCCTGACCCACGGGCACGTGGACCATTTTGCGGGGCTCGGGGATCTGCTCCCCCTCGTCGGAGGGGAGGTCTACATCTCCAGGGACGATGCCGATATGATCCGACGCCCCTCCGAGGCGATGCAGTCCGCCCTCCGGATACGGTGCGAGAGCGTTGCCGATTTTCACGAGATATCCGAGGGAAACGTGCTCGAGATCGGAGCTTTCCGCATCGAGGTCCTGGAGACCCCGGGGCACACCCCGGGGGGAGTGTGTTATCTTATACGGGAGGGCGGGGAGTGCATCCTGGCCTCGGGGGATACCCTGTTCGCCCAGAGCGTGGGCCGGACCGATCTCACGGGCGGGGAGCCGTCGAAGCTGGACGACTCTCTGCGCAAGCTCTCGAAGCTTCCGGATTCGCTCGTCGTCCTTCCGGGGCACGGTCCCGAGACGACCATCGGAGAGGAGCGGCAGCACAATCCCTTCTGGCCCGTCTAGGCCGGTTTCGGGAAGGCGGTTTCGGAAAGTCCGGGAAAATGGAAAGGGGCCCGCGATAAAGAGGGTCCTTTGCGGCGAGGCCCCCATCGGTGGACGGTTTGGGGCAGATTCGAAAAATGCGGGTGATGAAAGGATATGTTCAAGTACCTCTCCGGGATACTGGGGCTTGATGTCGGAATAGATCTGGGGACGGCCAACATCGTCGTGTACGTGAAGGAGAAGGGGATCGTGCTCAGCGAGCCCTCGACCGTCGCCGTGCGTAAACTGCCCCGAGGCCGGGGGCTGGAGGTCATCGCCGTGGGGCAGGAGGCCAAGTCGATGGCGGGGAAGACCCCCACGGGCGTCGAGGCGATATGGCCGCTTCAGGATGGGGTCATCGCCAACTTCGACATGACGGAGGAGCTGATCCGTTTCTGCCTCCACAAGGCCAAGGGGGGCGGTTCCTTCATGGCCCATCCGCGCGTGGTCATCTCCGTTCCGGCGGAGGTCACGGAGGTGGAGCGCAAGGCGGTGGTCGACGCGACGCTGGGCGCGGGGGCAAGCGAGGCCTATGTGGTGGACGAGCCCATATCGGCGGCCCTCGGTGTGGGGCTGCCGATCGACAAGCCCCAGGGATGCATGATCGTCGACGTCGGGGGAGGGACGAGCGAGGTCTCGGTCATCTCCCTCGGGGGCATCGTGGTGACCAGCTCGCTTCGGAACGCGGGCAAGGTGATGGACAACGCCATCATCGCCATGCTGCGCCAACGCTACGCTCTGCTGATCGGGGATACGACGGCCGAGGAGGTCAAGAACACGATCGGCTCCGCGCTGCCTCTGACGCCGGAGCTGGAGATGGCCGTGAAGGGGCGGGACCTCTCCGACGGACTGCCCAAGGTCGACACGGTCTCCTCGGTCGAGGTCCGGGAGGCTCTGGACCCGATCTTTCTGGGGATCGAGGACATGGTGAAGGTGGCCCTCGAGAAGACCCCCCCCGAACTGGCCAAGGACATCGTCGATCAGGGAATCGTGCTCTCCGGAGGGGTTTCCCTGATGCGGGGGTTTGCGGAGCGCCTCTCCCGGGCCGTCAACACCCCCGTCATCACCGCCGAGAAGCCGCTTTACTCCGTGGCCATGGGGGTGGGGAAGATCCTGGAGAACCTGGGGGCCATGCGGCGGGTGCTGATGTCCGTCGAGCGGGGGTCCCGCTGAAACCGCGCGGGATAATGTCTGGACGGAGGGTCGGCCATGCTTGACCGACGCCAGATCCGCGAGTGGATTCACAGCCTGACGGCGCTCATCCTGGGGGTGGTGCTGCTGGCGGCCGGCTCTTCCCTGGGGGTTTCGAAGCAGGTTGTGGGGCTCCTGGGGGAGGTCCTGTCCATCCCGGAGCTTCCGGCCGTGCGCCTGCGGGCCCTCCTGAGGGATGGATGGCTTTGGGCCCGGGAGAAATCGACGCTGCAGCGCGAGATCGAGCGTCTGCGGGACGAGAATGCGAAGTTCCGCATTCTGGAGGCCGCCATGGCGAACGAGCGCATCCGCGCCGAGCTGGACGCCAGGATGAGCGGGGCCCGGGTGACCCTGAGGGCGCCTTTGTCCTGGTGGCACGAGATCCGCATCGACAAGGGGGAGAAGGATCACGTCTCCGTGGGGCTGCCGATCTTCCAGAATGGATACCTCATCGGGCGCGTCACCTCGGTGTCGCTGTTCTCCTCCTGGGCGGAGCTCCTGACCTCGCCGTCCCTGCTGATTCCGGTCGTGATCGAGGAGACCCGGGACCTGGGGGTCGTCGTCGGGGATGGGAACGGTTCGGTCCTGCTGAACTACATCCCCTCGGGAAGGGGCAATATGGCCGGGATGAAGGTGAGTACGGCCCTGATCGGCGAGCAGCTGCCCCCGGGGCTGCCCATCGGCCGGATCAAGGAGGAGATCGAGGTCTCCGGGAGCGGGTACGTCACCTATCGCCTGGAGCCCGGGGCGGACCTCACGCGATTTTACGAGGTCTCCATCCTCAGCCCCGCGCTTTCCCCGTCGGAGAGGCCCCGCTGATGTCCTCCGTGCTGTTCTGGCTGCTCCAGGACCTTCTGACCGTGCTTGTCTGGGGGGTGATGCAGGTCCCGGAGATCTTTCTCCTGACGGTGGCCTACCGCCTGCTCCTGGATGAGGGGGAGGACCGGCTCTGGGGCATCTGGACGGCCTTTTTCGGGGGGCTGCTCTGGGATCTGCGCTGGATCGGCATCCCGGGGTTTTTCACCCTGGGCTACGTCTGTGCCGTGATGCTGATCCTGTGGGCCTGGAACGCCATCCCCGTACAGGGGCGCACGTCCATGGTCTTTTTTACGCTCCTGGAGGTCACTCAGCTTCTGCCTCCGCTTCTGCCCGTCCTGATCTTCGGAGGCGACAGGGGGGGGGCTTTCTTCGTGCTGCAGCAGGTGCTGGCTCTTCCCCTCGTACTGCTGTGCGTCTACCGCTATTCGAGGCGTATGAAGGAGCTCCATGCCTGAGATCAGAGATTTGCTGGACGACCGCCTGAAGATCATGCTGGGAGGGATTTTTCTCTCCCTGGCCGTTCTGGCGGGAGGGCTTTATTTTTTTCAGATTCTTCATGGCGACAAATACGTTCGCCTGGCCTACAACAATCGGCTGAGGCTGATTCGGGTATCGGCGCCCCGCGGGGAGATCTTCGACCGTCACGGCGTCCCGCTGGCGGTCAACGAGACGACGTTCAGCATCATGGGATATCCGCTGGACCTCGATACGGAGAAAAAGCTGGAGCGCGTCAGTCTCGTGCTGACGCGCCACGGTATCCCCATGACCGTGGAGGACCTCGAAAAGACGATCCGGCGGCAGCGCTGGGCCCCCTACCGCGTGATCCGCCTGGTTCCGAACCTGACGATGCCGCAGATGGCGGAGCTGGTCGCCGACCCCGAGTTTCCCCGGGAGCTTTTTCCCTTCCCCGTCTGGCGGAGGACGTATCCTGCGGGGGCCTTGGTATCGAACGTCCTGGGATATGTCGGGGAGATCTCGGAGGAGGAGCTCCGGGCCAGCGCCGAGGGGGACTATTTCGGGGGAGACCTGATCGGCAAGGTGGGCATCGAGCGCTTCTACGAGTCCGAGCTGCGCGGCGCGGCCGGGGAGGAGGCCCTGGAGGTCGACGCACGGGGCCGAAAGGTCCGCACGCTGGACACCCGCTCGGTGATGAAGGGAAGCGATTTGAAGCTGACCCTGGACATGGGGGTCCAGAAGCGGGCCGTCGAGCTCCTGACGGGGCAGAAGGGGGCGCTCGTGGTGATGGACGTCCGGACGGGGGCGGTCCTGGCCCTGGCCTCCTCGCCGACCTACGACAACAATCCCCTGGCCTGGGGGGTCTCCGGGAGGGAGTGGCGGGATATGACGCAGGACCCGGCCAGGCCGATGCTGGACCGGAGCATTGCAGGGGTCTACCCGCCCGCCTCCACCTTCAAGGCGCTCGTGGCCCTGGCGGGCCTGGAGGAGGGGGTGGTCGCGCCCTCCACGACCTTTTTCTGCGGCGGCGCCCTTCGCCTGCCCTCCCGGACGTTTCGATGCTGGCGGCGCGGGGGGCACGGCAGGGTCAACGTGCTGTCGGCCCTGCAGTATTCCTGCGACGTCTATTTCTATCAGACGGGGCTGAAGCTGGGGATCGACCTCCTGATGAAGTGGTGTCGGGAGTTCCGCCTGGGGGAGCCCACGGGGATAGACCTTCCGGGCGAGGCCTCGGGCACGATCGCCGGGCCGGAGTGGAAGAAGAGGCGTTTCAGGGAGAACTGGTATCCGGGCGACACGATCAACTATTCGATCGGGCAGGGGTATCTTTTGCTGACGCCTTTGCAGATAGCCCGCGTCTATGCGGCGATCGCGAATGGAGGCAGGCTCGTGCACCCCTTCCTGTGCGACCGTGCCTACAGGGAGCCGATAGGGCTGCCGGTCGGCAGGGAGAAACTGGCGACCGTGCAGAAGGGGCTCGAATACGTCGTGCGCAAGGGCACGGGGGCCAGGGCAGGCCAGTTCGGGGTGACGATCGCGGGCAAGACGGGGACCGCCCAGAACGCGCATGGGGACGACCACGCCCTGTTCGCCGGCTACGCCCCGGCGGATGCCCCGAGGTTTGTCGCCGTTGCGGTCGTCGAGGCGGGGAAGCACGGCAGCAGCGTGGCCTCGCCGATCGTCGGCGAGATTCTGGCCCATATTTTGAGCCATCCTACGGGTGAGGGAGGAGGCCGGGGGGATTGAGGACGATACAGAAGGGTGTCGAGACACGGGATCCATCCTCCGCGATTCGGATCAAGGGGATGGGCTACGGCATTCGGATCATCCTGCCGGAGTCCCCTTCCGAGGAGGAACTGCTGGAGCTTTTGCTGCGTATTCCGCCCCAGGCTTACCTTTTCCCCGTCGGGGAGGGCGTGGTTTTGGACTTCCAGTCCAGGGTCTGTTCGGAGGATCTGCTGCTCAGGATCCTGCGGCGGGTCGTATGGCCCGGCGGCATTCGTATCCTGGCCTGGGTATCCTCGAACGGGACGACGCAGGCCCTCGTCCGCAGAGCGGGACTGACGGCCGAGGAGCCCTCCCCGGTTCCGCCCTCTCCTCCTTCGGACAGCCCCGGTGCGCTCGTACTGTATAATTCATTGCGTTCCGGGCAGAACATCGAGCACGGCGGCGACGTCCTCCTCTGGGGGCATCTGAACGCCGGGGCGGAGATACTGGCCACGGGCAGCGTCCTCGTCGCCGGGAGGCTCAAGGGGATCGTGCATGCCGGCAGGGATGGAAGAAAGGACGTATACGTCCTTGCGGGGTCCTTCGAGACCCGCCAGATCCGGGTGGGGCGCCGTCTGTGCTACGCCGACGAGTCGATGTCCTGGTGGCGGAAGACCGTTCTGATCACCGTCGAGGACGAAAAACCGATCATCCGCGAGGGGCATTTTCTGGAATGATCGAACTCGGCCGGAACGGGGAAGGCTGAAGACAGTTTACGGAAATGGAGGTTTTTTCGTTGAGTGCACGGGTTATAGTGGTTACCTCCGGAAAGGGAGGTGTCGGAAAGACGACCTCGACGGCGAACATCTCGGTCGCTCTGGCGAAGACCGGCAAAAAAGTGGTCGCCGTGGATGCGGATATCGGGCTGCGCAACCTGGATGTCGTCATGGGGCTCGAGAATCGCGTCGTGTTCAATTTCATAGATGTAATCGAGAAAAATTGCCGTCTGAACCAGGCCCTGGTGCGGGACAAGCGGGTGGAGAACCTCTTTCTTCTTCCCGCGGCTCAGACGCGTACCAAGGACGCCGTTGGCCCGGAGCAGATGATGGATCTCTGCAATCAGCTGAGGCCGGATTTCGATTTCGTGCTTCTGGACTGCCCCGCGGGCATCGAGGGCGGGTTCAAGAATGCCGCCGCCGGGGCCGACGAGGCCCTTGTGGTGACGACGCCCGAGGTCCCCTCGGTCCGGGATGCGGACCGAATCATCGGGATGCTCGAGTCCATGGGAAAGTCCCCGATCCGCCTGATCATCAACCGCTTCCGTGCGAACATGGTCCAGGACGGGGACATGCTGGCGAGGGAGGACATCCTCGATATCCTCTCCATCAATCTCATAGGGATCGTGCCCGAGGACGACGGGGTCATCAAGTCCTCGAACCGCGGCGAGCCCCTGACCTTCGGACTGAATTCCCCGGCGGCCCAGGCCTATGCCAACATCGCCGAACGTCTCCAGGGGCGGGACATTCCTCTGATGGAGCTGGATGTCGGGGCCTCCTGGCGCTTCCTTGCCCCGATCAAACGCTTCTTCGGACTGAGCTGATCCGGGTTCCGGAGCCCTCGGGAACTCCTGTCCCGCGGGCTGGAGGGCGCCTGGAGAAATTTCATGAGGATATCCCGTTGATTTTCAGCACAAAGGGGGAGAGATAGACGTGGATTTTCTGAAAAAATTTTTTGGGGGCGGCAGCCGCGATTCGGCCCGGACGGCGCGGGATCGCCTCCGCATCGTACTGATACATGATCGGACCGACATATCGCCGCAGCTGCTCGAGAACCTGAGGATGGAGATGATTACGGTCCTGACCCGTTATATGGATATCGATACCAGCAAGATCGAACTGGATCTGGACCGGGACGATCAGGCCGTGGCCCTGGTGGCGAACATCCCCGTCCTCAGGATCAAGCGGGGCGGGGGGATGGAGGAGGAGGCGGCGCCGTCCCGTGCCGTCCCGAGGCCGGCGGGGGATAAAAGCGGCAGGAAGAAGCATCGTTAGGCATGGAGGGCTTCCGGCTTTTCCGAAGGTAGAACTGGATGATGGAGACTCCTTATCTTTTGGTCTTCAAGGATGACGTTACCGAGCTGGACAGGATCCTTCTCGGCTGCGCACTGTTCCTGGCGGCATGCGGTGTCCTCTGCGTTTTCAGCGCGGGGGCGGGGCGCATGGGGCGCGGCTGGGACTTTGCCCTGCGCCAGTCGCTGTGGCTGGCGGCGGGGGGCCTGGCGATGTTCTTCATGGTGGGTGTGGGATACCGCAGGCTGCTGGACGCGGCCTACCCCATCTACGGCCTGACCCTGTTCCTCCTGTTCCTCACGGTGCTGCTGGCGCCTCGGATCAAGGGGGCTCAGAGCTGGCTGTCCCTGGGATTCTTTCGTTTCCAGCCCTCCGAGTTCGCCAAGATATCCCTGATCCTGATGCTCTCGAAGTGGCTGAGCCGTTACCCCCCACTGAACCTGGGGGCCTTCCTGGGGGGGCTGGGCGTGGCGATCCCGGCCGTCGTCCTGGTGCTCGCCCAGCCGGATACGGGAAGCGCCCTGGTGTATCTCGTCATCACCTTCGGCATGCTCTTCATCGCGGGCACCCCCCTGCGCTACCTGGGGACCCTCATGGGGCTGGGGGTGGTTTCGGCGCCCTTCCTCTGGTTCTGCCTGAAGGAGTATCAGAAGCTGAGGCTGCTCGTCTTTCTGGATCCGATGCGGGACCCGCTCGGCGCGGGGTACAACGTCATCCAGTCCCGCATCGCCGTGGGGTCCGGCGGGTTCTGGGGCAAGGGCTTTATGATGGGGATGCAGAGCAAGCTGCGCTTCCTTCCGGAGCCCCACACCGATTTCATCTTCAGCGTCTACTCCGAGGAGTTCGGCTTCCTGGGGACCTCCATACTGCTGGTCCTCTTCGGGCTGCTCTTCTCCCGCATCGCCGCCGCCGGGCTCCGGAGCCGCGACCGGCGGTGCAAGATCATGGCGGCCGGCATCGCGGTTTGGATATGGTTCCAGATGTTCGAGAGCATCGGGATGAGCATCGGTCTGATGCCGGTCACCGGGCTGCCCCTGCCCTTCCTGAGCTACGGGGGAAGCGCCCTTTTGTCCGTTTTCGTCGCTTTGGGGCTCGTCGGCAGCGTCTATATCGACAGCGCGAAGCGTTTTCACTTTTAGGGCCTTGCGTCGGTAATTCCGGCTTCGGGCGCGGAGGAGTTCGTTCTATGGCGTTTTCGGAATTCGATCGGCCGGCCTGGCCCCTTCTGGCCCAGGTTTCGCGCCCGTCCCGCTACAGCGGCAGCGAGTGGAGGCCCTATGTCCTGCCCTCGTGGGACGAGGCCCGCGATTCCCTGAGGGTTTGCCTCGCGTTCCCGGACGTCTACGAGATCGGGATGAGCTATTACGGCTTTCAGCTGCTCTCCGCCTTCATCCGGAACGAAGGCTGCCTCGTGGACCGGGCGTATTGCCCGTGGGTCGACATGGAGGCCCTGCTGAGGCGTTACGAAATGCCCCTGTCCTCCACGGAGCAGGGGCGTCCGCTGCGGGATTTCGACGTGCTGGGCTTCACGCTCCAGCACGAGATGGGCTACACCAACGTCCTGACCATGCTGGACCTCGGAGGCGTGCCCCTGAGGTCCGAGGCGAGGGGCGACGGCGACCCCATCGTCGTCGCGGGCGGGCCCGGGGCCCTCGTCCCCGAGCCCGTGGCGCCGTTTTTCGACCTCTTCTGCGTCGGGGAGGGCGAGCCCGTGCTCCCGGAGCTCCTGGCGGTTTTGCGGGACACCAGGGGAGGGAGGCGGTCGGAGCGCCTCGCGGCCTGTGCGCGGCTGGAGGGGGTTTACGTTCCCGCCTGCCACGACGGCACCCCGGTGAGGCGGCGGTTCCTGGAGTCCTTCGAGGAGGCGTTCAGCCCCCAGGGGCTGATCGTCCCCTCCGTGAGCGTGGTGCACGACCGGGCGGCCCTCGAGCTCTTCCGGGGCTGCTCACGCGGCTGCCGCTTCTGTCAGGCGGGGATGGTCTGCCGTCCGGTCCGCGAACGGGACCCCCAGAGGGTCGTGGACTCGATCGTCGGCCTTGTGGACCGCACGGGATGGGAGGAGGTGGGGCTCCTCTCCCTGGCGTCCTGCGACTATTCCGGGATCGAGTCGGTCATAGACGCCCTGAACGCCCCCCTGTCCGAGCGGAACGCCAAGCTGAGCCTGCCCAGCCTGAGGATGGACGGCTTCTCGATCGGTCTGGCCGAGCGCCTGCAGAAGCTCCGCCGGGGAGGGCTGACCTTTGCGCCCGAGGCGGGGACCCAGCGCCTTCGGGACGTCATCAACAAGGGTTTCTCGGAGGAGTCCATCTTCGCGTGTCTCGACGAGGTCTTCTCCCGGGGCTGGGACCGCGTGAAGCTCTACTTCATGATGGGGCTGCCGACGGAGACCGACGAGGACCTGGACGGCATCGTGGAGCTGGCGCAGTCCGTGCTGAGGCTCGCGCGTCGGAAGGGGCGGAAACGCGCCTCCGTGACCGCGTCGGTCGCCGGCTTCGTCCCGAAGGGGCACACCCCCTTTCAGTGGGAGCGGCAGAACACGGTGGAGGAGTTTCGCGAGAAGGGACGCCGCCTCAAGGGGCAGGTCCGCGACAGGGCGATATCCCTGAGCTACCACGAGCCCGAGCAGTCCTTCCTCGAGGGGGTCCTGGCCCGTGGGGACCGCCGCGTGGCCGACGTCATCGAGCGGGCCTGGCACACGGGGGCCCGCTTCGACGGCTGGAGCGAGACCTTCGACCTGCGGCGGTGGCTGGATGCCTTCGAGTTCCATTCCCTGTCGCCCCATGAGTTTACCCGCGAACGGGACGAGTCGGAACCTCTGCCCTGGGATCATATCGACTCCGGCCTCACCCGGGAGTTTCTGCTTCGGGAGCGGAGGAGGGCCTACGCCGCTCGGACGACGGCGGACTGCCGCTCGGGCTGCGCCGCCTGCGGACTGGGCTGCCGCGGGACGGGGACAGCCCTTTGAGGTCCCGATGAGCGTTCGTGTGCGCCTCTTCTACGAGAAGCGCGGCGGGGCGTGCTTCGTCCCCCACATCGCGTTGGCGCCGCTCTTCACGCGGACGGCCTGGAGGGCCGGCCTCGTACCGGAGATGACCCGGGGGTTCTCGCCCCACGCGAAGATGAGCTTCGGGCCGGAGCTTCCCGCGGGGGTCGTCGCCCTGATGGAGCCCGTGGACGTCTACCTCGGGAGCGTGCCCGACGACCTTCTGGAGCGCTGGAACGCCGCCATGCCCGACGGGTTTCGCGTCCTGAGCTTTCTCCTGCCCCGGGAGGGCGCCCCGTCCCTGGGGCGGGAGTGCCGCGCCGCCCTGTACTGGGTGCGCAGCCCTGGTGCCCTCTCACGGGATGAACTGATCGACAGGGCGCGGGCGCACTATGGCGAGGCCGTCATGGACGCCGGCGATGCCGTGGGGGAGGACTCGGCGGGGTGGACGAGCCTGCTCCTGGCCGAACCGGCCCGAAACGGCGTCGGGGGCTGGGTGAAGGCGATGATCGCCTCCGGGGACCTCGGGGGCTGGCAGGACGTCAACATCGTCAGGGTGGCCATCGGCCTGTGGGATGGAACAAAAGTTGAGCTGCCGGGGCGGTTGGCGCCGTGAGGGGCCTTCCGTTCGGCGGTTGTCGTTGTTTGTACGCATTTTATTCCAATCCCGAATCACTCGTATGCTGCGTTGTTTTTGCTCGCCTTGCTCGACGTACTTTTTTGTACGCCATCGCTGCGGTTCGCAAAAGCCGCCTGGTGAGAAATCTAAGCGATTCGCACGGCTCGTTCTTCGCCGGCTCTCCGCTTATTGCCTGCAAACGATTGGGACTTGGATCTATATACGGAGTTTGAGTTGAGGGGGCTGCGGCCCCACAGAGCAAAGGGGGACGAAATGTGTCTTCGGACCGCAAGATAATTGCCGACACCCTGGAGAACGAGGAGACGCGCGTCGCGATCCTCGAGGGGGGCCGATTGTCGGAAATCTTCATAGAGCGCATGTGGGATCATCAGAAGGCGGGGGAGATCTATAAGGCCCGGGTCGAGAGCGTGCTCCCCGGGATCAACGCCGCCTTCGTCTGCATCGGGGACGGCCGGAACGCGTTTCTTTACCTCAACGACGCTCAGGGGATGAAGATCGTCCCCAATCAGGAGCTGGTCGTCCAGGTGACCAAGACCGCCCGCAAGAACAAGGGGGCGCGGGTGACGCCCCGCCTCTCCCTGCCGGGGCGCTACCTTGTCCTGGTGCCCGGCGGGGGCGAGACCGGGGTGTCCCGCCGCATCGAGAGCGAAAGCGAGCGCAAGCGCCTGAGGCATTTCGCCAAGGACCTTCGGGGCGACGATTTCGGCGTCATCATCCGGACCGCCGCCGAGGGGGTCGGCGAGGAGACCCTGGCCAGGGACGTGGAGTCCCTGCTGGCGCTCTGGCGGGAGATCGAGCACAACGCGTCCCTCCAGTCCGCCCCATGCCTTCTCTACAAGGATATGGGGCTCCTGGGGCGCGTCCTGCGGGACGAGGCCCAGGGGAACGTCGACGAGATCATCGTGGACGGGGAGGAGGAGTTCGCCCACGTCACGGACTTCGTGGACCGGCTCTACGTCACGGACAAGCCGAGCGTGGCGCTCTACCGGGGGGTCGTCCCGATCTTCGAGTACTACGGCATCGAGAACGAGATCGAGCAGGCCCTGGACCGTAAGGTCTGGCTCCGCTCGGGGGCCTACCTCGTCATCGAGCATACGGAGGCCCTGACGGTCATCGACGTCAACACGGGCAAGTTCGTCGGGGACAGTGACATGCGCCATACGACCCTGGCGACGAACCTGGAGGCGGCGGACGAGATCGCCCGCCAGCTGCGCCTCCGGTCCATCGGCGGGATCGTCGTGATCGACTTCATCGACATGGAGTTCGAGGAGGACCGGCAGCGCCTTCTGGCCCGGCTCGAGGAGGTGTTCCACGCCGACCGTTCGCGGGCCCGGGTCTTCAGCATGACCCAGCTTGGCCTCGTCGAGCTCACGCGCAAGCGCGGCCGCCCCGACCTGCGCTCCGTGCTCACGCGCGGGTGCCCTTTCTGCAGCGACAACGGATGGGTGCTGCGGGAGGACACCGTGGCCATGTCCATCAAGCGGTTCCTGCGCAAGGTGGCGCACGCCAACCGGACGGAGGCGCTGCTGCTCCAGGCCAACGCGGCCATTGCGCAGTACGTGGACGACACCTATCTCCAGCTCTGGGAGGAGGAGCTGGAGCGGAAGATCCTGATCGTCGGGATGCCCGAGTTCGCGTGGAGCAAATACCGCGTCGAGCTCCAGGGGACCTGCGACGCCGTGGAGCGCCGCGCGAAACAGATGGAGCGGCGGGAGAGTTCCCTGGTTGTCCATAGAGCATCTGCTTCTTAAAGGGTTCAAGAGCTTCGGGAGCTGCTGCGAGTTCTCCTTCCCCGCGGGCTTCACGGCGATCGTCGGGCCGAACGGGAGCGGCAAGAGCAACATCCTGGACGGCCTGCGCTGGATTCTCGGCGAGGGCAGCCCCTCCGCGCTCCGCATCGTGAGGCAGAGCGACCTGCTCTTTCAGGGAAGCGCCACCGTCCCCCCCGCAAAAGAGGCGGAGGTGACGCTCCGGCTCTCCGGGGCGGACGGGACCGCCACCCTGCGCCGGCAGTACTCGGCCGAGGGCGGGGCGGTGTTGCAGGTGGACGGGGTCCGCATTCGCATGCAGGACCTGGACGAGGTGAAGGCCCGCTTCATGCTGGAGGGGGAGAGCTTCGCCTTCATCGGGCAGGGCGAGGTCTCGGAGGCCATCCATCAGCGTCCCATGCAGCGGCGTCACCACCTGGAGCTGCTCTTCGGGATCGACCGTTACCGCCGCCGCCGCGAGGAGACCAACCTCCGCCTGGAATCGGCCCTGTCCGAGGTGCAGCGGATCGAGACCCTCATCCGCGAGCTGGAGAACCGGCGCGAGGAGATCGCGCCGGAGGTCGCCGTGGCCGTGGAGGCCCAGGGCATTCTGGACAACCTGGAGGTCCTGCGCCGGGACTTCTATTTCTCCCGCCGTTTCGCCCTCGAGGACCGGGAGCGCGGGCTTCGGAGCCAGCAGCAGTCGCTTCGGGCCCACGAGGACCTGGCCCGCCAGTGGCACGGCCTTTGGCGGAGCGCCGTGAGCGCCGCCGAGGAACGGCTTCGGAGCCAGGGGTTCGACGAGTCCGCGTTCCTCGCGCGGGAGCAGGAGTTCGCCGCGCGGAGGGACGCGCTGCGCCGCCAGGCCTTCCAGACCTGGACGCGGGTCCGGGCGATCCTGGGGGAGCGGAGCGTCCTGAACGAGGAGCGCGGGAGGCTGGAGGAGGAGGAACGCCTCCTTCGGTCCGAGCGGGAGCGGACGCGCGCGGAGGAGGCGCTGCAGGAGGCGCGGCTTGCGGAGCTTCAGCAGGACCTGGCGGAGCGGCTGAGGGAGATGGAGGAGAGCCGGGCCTCCCTCGAGCGGGAACGCCTGCGCCGCCAGGCCCTGCGCGACGAGCACGCCGAGCGCGCTCTCTTCGTCTCCCGGTCCGAGGCCCGCCTGCGTGCCCTGTCCGCTGCCGAGGAGGAGGGGAGGGCGGAGCTCGCCCGCCTCCGGTCCGAGCGGGAGCGCCTGGCGGGAGGGAACGGGGAACCGGAGCTGGCCCATTGGGAGGAACGGCACCGGACGCTCGTCGAAACGCACGCGGCGGCCTACGCGGCTTGCCAGAAGGACGCGGCCGTGCTGCAGCAGCTGCGGCGCGAGCGGACGCGGCAGGATGCGGAGCTCGACGTGCTGAAGGAGAACACGGAGTCCTCGCTCTACCCGGAGCCTGTGCGTCTTCTGCTCTCGGCCTCGCGCCTGAACCGCATGCGCTCGAGGCCCGAGGTCGTGGCAGAGGCCTTTTCCTGCCCGACGGACATCGCTCCTGCGCTGGAGGCCTACCTCGGCGGGCGCCAGTACTGGCTGCTGGTCCCCACCTTCGATGAGGCTCAGGAGGGCATCGAGCTCCTGAAGCAGCGCCGTGCGGGGCGTGTGACCTACCTGCCCCTGGAGCGCTGCCGTCCGCGGACCCCGGACCTCCGATTCCGGCTTCCCATGAATGGGATCGTGGGGTGGGCCGCCGAGCTGATCGTCCCGCGCGTGCCCTGGGAGCCCGCGCTGCGCCACCTGCTGGGCGACCTTCTGGTGGTCGAGGGCTATGCCCTGGGAAGCGGGCTGGTCAAGGACGGGGCCCGGTTCCCCATCGTGACGCTGGAGGGGGAGGTCTTCGCTCCGTCGGGGACGGTCAGCGGCGGACGCATGCGGCAGAGCGCGGGTGCGATCGGCCGGAACCGCCAGATGGCGGAGGCGGAGGAGCGCATCGGGGAGCTGAAGCGGCGCATCGCCCTTGTGGAGACCCGCCTGAAGGCCGGGGAGGACGAGGAGCGCCGGCTGGCAGCGGAGCGGGACGAGGCCGCGGCGGCCGTGGAGCGGGCGAGGAACGACCGGCTCGCGGCGCAGCGGACCCTGGCCTCCCTCACGGACTCCATCGAGCGTGCCGAACGGGAGGGCGCGGAGGCCGCGGGCGAGGCGGCCTCCCTGGAGGAGCGCCTGGCCGAGGCCCGGCGGAGGATCGAGGCGTTGGACTCCGAGCTCTCGGGGTTCGGGGAGCTGCCGGATAATGAGGAGAACTCGTCCGTCGTGGGGGGGCTCCGTTCCGAGCTCTCCCTGGCCGGGGAGCGCCTCAGGGGGACGCGCGCCGTCGCGGAGCGGATGGACCGCGAGCACGGGACGCTGACCGCCCGCATCGCGGAGGCGCTGGAGGAGCTGAGGGCCGGCGAGAGCGAGGAGCGCGCCGGCCGGGAGGCCCTGTCGCGTATCGGTCGGGAGTGCCTTTCGGTCCATCGGGACGAGACGGAGCTCCGCCGAAAGCTGGAGGAGGAACGGGGAAGGGTCCGTCGGGGGCACCTCCGGCTGGAACGCCTTCGCGGCAGGGAAGGGAAGGCCTCCGCCTCGCTCGCCTCCCTGGGCGGCGAGATCGCGGGGACGGCGGAGCGGCTGTCCGCGGTCCAGGCCGAGCGGGGGCAGCTGATCGAGCTCTGGGACGACAAGTATCCCTACAACGCCGCGGAGGCGGGGGAGGTCGAGGGAGGGCGCGATCTTACCGGCGCCCTGCGTCGACTGGAGCGCGAGCTGAGAGCACTGGGAAACTACAACCTGGGGGCCCTGTCGGAGGACGTCTCCTTGACCGAGCGGGTCGATTTCCTCACCGAGCAGCTGGAGGACGTCCGCAATGGGGTCGGCGAGCTGCGGACCCTGATCGAGGAGACGGACGCGCAGGTGGAGGCCTCCTTCTCGCGCGCCATGGCGGACATCGACAGCCGCTTCAACGCGCTCTTCCAACGGCTCTTCGCGGGGGGCGAGGCACGGCTGACGTTGCAGGAGGAGGGCTCCGTCTGGGAGCGCGGGGTCGAGATCTACGCCCGCCCGCCCGGCAAAAAGCTCCAGAACATCTCGCAGCTCTCGGGGGGGGAGCAATCTCTGACCGCCATCGCGCACCTCTTCTCGGCCCTCGAGGTCGCGAAGATGCCCCTGGCCGTCCTGGACGAGGTGGACGCGGCTTTGGACGAGTACAACCTGATCCGGTTCGCCGACCTCGCGAAGGAATACTCCCGCTCGCTCCAGCTGATCGTCATGACGCACCGCCGCACGACGATGGAGCGGGCCGACCTGATCTATGGGGTGACGATGGTGGAGCCGGGGTTGTCGCGTATCGTGGGCATCGACGTTGAGCATTACCGTTAAGGAGACGGGGCCATGACGCACGACGACATCCTCTACGGCCGCCTTCGGCTCTGGCAGCCCGAGGCGGGGCCCCGCGTCAACATGGACACGGTGCTGCTGGCCTCCTGGGTGCGTCGTCCCCCGAGAGGGCGGTCGAGCTTTGTCGAGCTGGGGGCCGCGACCGGGGCGGTCTCCCTGATGCTGGCCCTGCGTTTTCCGGAGGAATTCCGCATCGTGGGGGTCGAGCTCCAGCCGGACCTCGCCGCCGTGGCGGAGCGCAACGGGCGCGAGAACGGGCTGGAGATGCGCGTCTCGTTTCGGTGCGGCGACCTGCGCGACCCCTCTCTGCTGCCCTCCGGCGCCTTTGACGGGGTCGTCGCCAACCCCCCTTACGAATCGCCCGGCAGGGGACGGGAAAGCCCCGTCGCGTCCCGCTCCATCGCCCGTCAGGGGGCCTGCTGCTCCGTCGATGACGTCGCGGCGTCCGCGGCGCGGCTCCTGAGGGGGCGCGGCCGCTTCTTCGCCGTCTTTCGGACGGAACGGATGGCCTCCTTCGTGGGGGCGGCGCTTCGCGCCAGCCTGGTCCCCAAGAGGCTGAGGCTGGTCCACCCCTCCATCGGCCGCCCTTCAAACGTCTTTCTGCTCGAGTGCGTGAAGGGGGGAGGCGAGGGGCTCGCGGTCGAACCGCCGCTTTTCGTCCGAGACGGGGAGGGGAATTACACGCCCGAGCTGTTGAAGGCCTACGAGCCGGAAGGACTGGGATGAAGGGGGCAGTTTTGGGAGGGATT